>JBFINI010000526.1:0-2414 GCA_041611275.1 Burkholderiaceae bacterium | reverse complement strand
GCTGCGCAGACCGCCGGTGGTCGAATACAGCGCGACGAAGGCAACGGTGGCGAGGATGCCGAGCAGGCTGTTGGTCGTTGCGGTGGTCGCATCAAGTCCGGTCACGCCGGAGTGCAGCTTCAATCCGGTGGCGGCGATCTGCTCGCGCAGTGCGCCGTAGAACTCCGCCGGCAGCCACTCGTGCCACGGCAGAAACACCTCGAAGATGCGCGTGGCGGCGACCAGCACGAAGGCCATCACCGTGCAGTTGATCACGGTGCCGTAGTAGACCGCCTTCAACGCACGCACCGCGGTGGCGCCGCGTGTCGAGTAACGGATCATCGTGAACTCGGCATCGGTCAGCACGCCGCTGCGCCGCCAGGCAGCACCGAGCACGAAGCCCATGAACAGGAATGCCAGCCCGTAGATCCACAGCCGCCACAGCGAGGCCACACCGCCCACCGCGATCAGGCCCATCACGAGCAGCGGCGTATCGGCCGCAAACTGCGTGGCCGCCATGCTGCAGCCTGCGTGCCAGCCTTTCAGGCTGCGGCCGGCGAGGAAGTATTCGTCGAGTCCCTGCGAAGCCTGGCGGCGCGACGCGAAGCCGGCCCAGATGCCGTAGGCGACGAAGGCAATGAGGATGGCGAAATCGAGCGCATTCATCGGATGGGGTCGATCGTAACCAATCGTCGCCGCCCCCCGAAAACCGGGTCGATACAGGCCGCGTGGCGATCGACGCTGCCGTAACGACGCAGCAAGGTATAGTCAGTTGCGATCCAAGCAGATCCGTCCGTCATGTCCAAGCAGGAGCGCGCGCCGTGACAGCGCCGAGCGATACGGCCGCCGCCTCGATGAACGAAACTTTGCCCGTCACGGCCGAGCAATGGCTGCAGCGGCTGGCTGAACTCGGCCGGCGAGAGCGCCTGAACGTCGGCACGCTGCTCGGTGCGGCGCGTGCAGATCTCGACCTGTTGCTGGCCACCGCCGCGCTGCATTTGCCGGCGGGCACGAGCTTGAGCGAACGCGATGCGAACGCATTGCTGCGCGAATTTCTGGCCGGCGCCGGCAGCATGCTGGCGACGGATCATGTCGAACTGCGCCGCTGGCTGGTCGATCTGGGGTTTGTCTCGCGCAGCCCGGCCGGCCGCGACTATCGGCGTGGTGAATTGCCGGCATCGCTGCAATCAGCGGCCGGCGAACTCGATGCGCGGCAGTTGCGCACCGCCGTCGATGACGCGCGCCAGGCGCACGAACAGGAACGGCAGGCACGCAAGCAGGCTTGGCTGGCGCGCGCGGCGGCGGCGATCGAAGTCACCGAACAGCCGGCGATCGAGCCGGTGCCGAATCCCACGGCCGCGACCGGAACCGGCGACAGCCTGTTCATGGCCATGGCGATCGACCAGGCCCACAATGCCTGGGCAATGGGCGAAGTCCCGGTCGGCGCCGTCATCGTGCACGACGGTCGTGTGCTGGCCACGGGATTCAACCAGCCCATCGCCAATCACGACCCGACGGCGCACGCTGAGATCCAGGCGATGCGGGCGGCAGCCTCGCTGCTGGGAAACTATCGATTGGCTGGGTGCACGCTGTACGTCACGCTCGAGCCCTGTGCCATGTGTGCCGGCGCGATCCAGCATGCTCGGATCGCGCGGCTGGTCTACGGCGCGAGCGATCCGAAGACCGGGGCCTGCGGCAGCGTGGTCGACCTGTTTGCCGAACCGAAGCTCAACCATCATGCCCAGGTCACCGGCGGCGTGATGGCCGAACGCTGCAGCAAGGTGCTGACGGAGTTTTTCGTCGAGCGGCGCGAGCTTCGCCGCGACGGCCTGTTACCGGCGGCGGCACCGGTCGACGATGACGAAGACTAGGGCACCAAGGCTGGCGCTGGTGGCGCCATCAGGCTGCCTGCCCGACACGGGCATCACCGACAGCGCCGCGCATTTCTTCGCGCAGCGTGGCTGGCAGGTCCAGGCCGGCGACAGCTGCTTCGCACGCGAAACGCGATTTGCCGGCCCGGACGAACTGCGGCGGCACGATCTGCAGCAGTTCGCTGCCGATCCGCATATCGATGTGGTGATGGCAGCGCGCGGCGGCTACGGGCTCTCGAGGCTGCTCGCCGCGCTGGACTTCGATGCCATCCGCCGCGCTGACGGCGTCATCGTCGGCCTGAGCGATTTCACCGCCTTCAATCTCGCCTACCTGGCGCGCGCCGGCGGTATCAGCTTCCAGGGGCCGACCGCCGGGGACTTCGCTGTGCCGCGACCCGACCCGTTCACCGTCGAGCACTTCTTCGCGGCCATCACCGAGCCCGCGCATCGTGTCGAGTTCGATGGCGACGGCCCCGACTGCGCTGTCAAAGGCATGCTTTGGGGCGGCAATCTGGCCCTGGTGGCGGCGCTGGCCGGTACGCCGTACCTGCCGCGCCCGCGTGG
>JBFINI010000525.1:0-2423 GCA_041611275.1 Burkholderiaceae bacterium | reverse complement strand
CGGCTGGTTCGGCTTCAACGTGATGAGCGCGCAGACGATCGACAAGATCTCCGGCCTGGTGGCGATCAATTCGCTGATGGCGATGGCCGGCGGCACATTGGCCGCACTGGCCGTCGGCCGCAACGATCCGGGCTTCGTCCATAACGGGCCACTCGCGGGCTTGGTGGCCATCTGCGCCGGCTCCGACCTGATGCATCCGGTCGGCGCGCTGTTTACCGGCGCGGTGGCCGGGGCGCTGTTCGTTTATCTGTTCACGCTGACGCAGAACCGCTGGAAGATCGATGACGTCCTCGGCGTCTGGCCCTTGCACGGACTATGCGGGGCATGGGGTGGGATCGCCGCCGGCATCTTCGGCGCCAAGGCGTTCGGCGGGCTGGGTGGGGTGAGCTTCGGCGCCCAGCTGGTCGGCACCGCGATCGGTGTGGGCGTGGCGTTGGCCGGCGGCTTCATCGTCTACGGCCTGCTCAAGAAGACGCTCGGGCTGCGCCTGTCGCCGGAAGAAGAATTCAACGGCGCCGACATGTCGATTCACAAGATCGGCGCGACGCCCGACCGCGAGGTCACCTGGTAGTGCCGCGCGGCTATTTGCTCTTCAGCGTCGCCAGATAGGCGACCACGTCCTCGACCTGCTCGGCCGTCAGCAGCGGGCCGCTGCCGCCGCTGCGGGATTCGGCCTTGTGAAAGCTCGGCATCGCACCGCCCCGGCTGACGCGCGAGTAATCGACCACCGACAGCCGCAGTTGCGCTGCGGTCAGCGCCGAGCCGATGCCGTCGAGCGCCGGTCCCCGATCGCCGCCGGCGGCAAGCGCCGTGTCGCGTTTGACGGCGTGGCACTGCAGGCAGGTCGCGACCTCACGCTGGACGAGCAGTGCCTTGCCGATCGCCGCGTCGCCGGGCTTGCCGGTCAGCGACTGCGGGATGCCGTCGCCGACGACCTTGAAAGGCGCCACCTGCGCCACTGCGGCGCCTGCAGCAGCGAGCAGCAGCGCGAGACAGAGCACGATTCTCATGATGAGTCGCCGATGGCCCAAAGTGGACCGACAGGTGAAGTCTGGCAAATCGGCAGTGCGCCGTATTGGCGCAACTCAAGGTTGTGCGCGGCCGGCGCCGCGGTCCTAGACGTAGCGAAACACCAGCAGCGCCCATACCAGCGCAACGGCGCTGGCGCCCCATAACGGCGTGCCGAGAAAGGCCAGCCACAGCAGGTGGATGTAGGCCGCCGACAGTAGCGAGATGAACAGACGGTCGCCGCGCGTGGTCTCGATGCGCAGCACGCCGCGGCGCGGGTTGCCGCCGGGCGAACGCCACTCCCAGATCATCATCGCGACCAGCAGCAGGGCGATGACGATGAAGAAGACGGCAGTCTGCCAGGTCCATGCCATCCAGCCGAGAAATGAGGGGCCCGTCATCGGCTGCCTCAGACGCGGCCGAGGGCAAAGCCCTTGGCGATGTAGTTGCGCACGAAGTAGATGACGAACGCGCCGGGGATGATGGTCAACGACCCGGCCGCGGCCAGCAGGCCGAGCTCGTAGCCCGAGGTGCTCGCCGTTCGCGTCATCGTCGCCGCGATCGGCTTGGCGTTGACCGAGGTCAGCGTCTTGGCGAGCAGCAGCTCGACCCACGAGAACATGAAGCAGAAGAACGCCGCGACACCGATGCCGGCGGCGATTGTCGGGATGAAGATGCGGATGAAGAAGCGCCAGAACGGATAGCCGTCGACGAACGCCGTCTCGTCGAGTTCCTTAGGCACGCTCGACATGAAGCCCTCGAGAATCCACACCGCCAGCGGAATGTTGAACAGGCAGTGCGCCAGCGCGACCGCGATGTGCGTGTCGAACAGGCCGATGGCCGAATACAGCTGGAAAAACGGCAGCGCGAATACCGCCGGCGGCGCCATGCGGTTGGTCAGCAGCCAGAAGAACAGGTGCTTGTCGCCGATGAAGCGGTAGCGCGAGAACGCGTACGCCGCCGGCAGCGCCACCGTCACCGACAGGATCGTGTTGATCACCACGTAGGTGATCGAGTTGATGTAGCCGGTGTACCAGGTGGAGTCGGTGAAGATCTTGCGGTAGTTCTCGAGCGTGAACTCGTGCGGCCACAGCGTGAACGAGCCGAGGATCTCGTTGGTGGTCTTGAACGACATGTTCAGCAGCCAGTAGATCGGCGCCAGCACGAACAGGATGTAGACGAAGGGGATCAGCCACTTCAACCGGGCCATGGTTCCTCCCCGACCGTTGCGCGCAGCCGCGTCATTGCGCTTCGTCCTTGGTCATCACGGTGTAGAAGATCCACGACAGCAGCAGCACGATCAGGAAGTAGATCAGCGACATTGCCGCCGCCGGGCCAAGGTCGAACTGGCCGAGCGCAATCTTCACCAGGTCGATCGACAGCAGCGTGGTGGCGTTGCCCGGCCCGCCGCCGGT
>JBFINI010000524.1:0-2427 GCA_041611275.1 Burkholderiaceae bacterium | reverse complement strand
GAGTTCTATCGGATCCGCCACCACAGCCTGTTCGCGCCGCGCGACTTCGACATCTCGCCGTACTTCGCGGTGGTCAAGCCCACGCTTGCGACTGCCGCCGATTACCGCAGCATCACATGGGTCCAAGAAGGCGAGCGGCCGGCGGAGTTCATCGACGAGCCGGAAGACCTGCAACAGACCGCCTGAACGGCGCTGCGGCTCGACGCTCGATTATCCTGCGCGGTTGGCAGCGCAGTCAGGTACTTATTCGATGGATCATGTTCAGAACATCGTCGTCGGCGCCGGTGTCGTCGGCCTGGCCATCGCCCGCGCGCTGGCCCAGGACGGCGGCGAGGTGCTGGTGCTGGAGGCCGAGATTGCCTTCGGCACCGGCACCAGTTCGCGCAACAGCGAGGTGATCCACGCCGGCCTTTACTACCCGACCGGCTCACTGAAGGCACTGCTGTGCGTGGCCGGCCGGCGGCAGTTGTACGCGTACTGCGCCACGCACGGCGTGCCGCATCGCAAGCTCGGCAAGCTGGTGGTCGCCACGGGGCCCGAGCAGGTCGAGGCGCTGCAGGCGCTGCATGCCCGGGCACGGGACAACGGCGTCGAGAACTGCGAGCTGATCAGTGCGGACGAGGCTCGCCGGCTCGAGCCCGCGCTGCGCTGCGTGGCGGCGATGCATTCGCGCGAGACCGGCATCATCGACAGTCATGCGCTGATGCTGGCGCTGCTTGGCGACCTTGAGAGCGCCGGTGGCATGGTTGCCTACGCCTCGCCATTCGTGCGTGCGCGCCGTAGCGCCTCGCGCTGGATCGTCGCGGCCGGCGGCGCCGAGCCGATCGAGATCTCGTGCGACCGGCTCATCAACAGCGCCGGACTGCACGCACAGCAAGTGGCCGCAGGCATCGAAGATCTGGCGCCCGCACACGTGCCACCGGCCTATTACGCGCGCGGCTGCTATTTCCAGTTGACCGGCCGCGCACCGTTCTCTCGGCTCATCTATCCGCTGCCGGCACCGGGCGGCCTCGGCGTGCACCTGACGCTCGACATGGGCGGGCAGGCACGCTTCGGACCCGACGTCGAGTGGATCGACCGCATCGACTACACCGTCGATCCGCACCGTGCCGACCGTTTCTATGGCGAGGTGCGCCAATACTGGCCGGCGCTCGGCGACGGTGCGCTGGCGCCCGCCTATGCCGGCATCCGCCCGAAACTGGCGGGCCCGGACGGCGGCGTGCGCGATTTCCTGATCGAAGGACCGGCGGAACATGGCGCGAGCGGGCTGGTCAATCTGTATGGCATCGAGTCACCGGGCTTGACCGCCTGTCTGGCGCTGGGTGCGCTGGTCGCGGCGATCGTTGGCGAGCGTGCCGTTTCGCCTGTGTAAGTTCCCTGCGGACGACTCGACTACGGAGTCATCCGCGTCATCGCGGCAATCTCTTTGGTGAATTGCTCCCCATGCAACGACGCTCACTGCTGAACCTTCCTGCGTTGCTGCTGCTGCTTGCCGCTGCGCCGGCTCCGGCGCAGGGATTCGATCATGCGCACGCCGCCTGGGATGCGCTGCTGAAGAAACACGTGCGGCTGATCAACCAGGGCAACGCCAGCCAGGTCAACTACCAGGGATTCGCGGCCGATCGCGCGGCGTTGAAGTCCTACCTCGATGTGCTGTCGGCCGTCACACCGGCGCAGTTCAACGGCTTTTCGAAGGCACAGCAATACGCTTTCTTGGCCAACGCCTACAACGCGTTCACCGTTGAAAAGATCCTGACCCGTTATCCGAACCTGAAGTCGATCCGCGATTTCGGCCGCATCTTCAACAATCCGTGGAAGGACGATTTCTTCACGCTGCTTGGCGACAAGCGCCACCTCGACTGGATCGAACACGACACGATGCGAGCGCCGGGCGTCTACGACGATCCACGCGTGCACGTGGCGGTGAATTGCGCCAGCGTCGGCTGCCCGATGCTCGGCCGCGACGCCTTTGTCGCTGAGCGGCTCGACGCGCAACTGGACGACCTGTTCCGTCGCTTCATGTCCGACCGCACGCGCAACCGCTACAACGCGCAGGCGCAGGTGATCGAGCTGTCGCAGCTGTGGGACTGGTACCGCGGCGACTTCGAAAAGGGCCACCGCGGTTTTTCCAGTCTGCTGGACCTGGCCGCGAAGTACGCCGACCAGCTCGCCGACAGTCCCGAAGATCGCGCCAGGATCCGCGCCAAGACGGTGCCGATCCGATTCATCGATTACGACTGGTCGCTGAACGACCTGTCGCGCTGAACCGACCGACTCGATTCCGGAGGCCAAAATGCCCCCATCGCCCTGCGCCCTGTCCTATCTGACCGAATTGAATGGCGCGACATCGGCCGGACAACGACCGCTGCTGGCCCGCCTCTGGCAGGCAACGACCCGGGCCCAGGACTTCGATGCCTACTGGGCTTT
>JBFINI010000523.1:0-2428 GCA_041611275.1 Burkholderiaceae bacterium | reverse complement strand
TGCCAGCCGCATCGCCGACTTCTACGAGCGCGCGGCGAAGGTGACCACGCTCGGCGGCGACACCGGCTCGGTGACGCTGCTCGGCTCGATCTCGCCGCCGTCGGGCGATTTCTCCGAGCCGGTGACCAGCCATACCAAGCGCTACGTGCGCTGCTTCTGGGCGCTCGATTCAAAGCGCGCGCAGGCGCGTTTCTATCCGGCGCTCGATCCGCTGCAGTCGTATTCGGAGGATGCGGCCGACACCGCGCTGTGGTGGCAGAACGTGTACGGCGAGGCGACCACGGCGCACGCGCGCACTGCCAGCGGCGAGAACGAATGGCTGGAGCTGCGCCGGCGCATGCTGACGCTGCTCGACGAGCAGGCGCGACTCGAGCGGATGGCGCGCATCATCGGCAAGGACGCGCTGCCGGCCAGACAGCGGCTGACGCTGGCCAATGCGGAACTGGTCAACGAGGCGTTCCTGCGCCAGTCGGCGTTCTCGGAAGTCGATTACTACTGCGGCCCCGAGCGGCAGGCCAGCATGCTGCGGCTGCTCGCGCACTTCATCGAGCGCAGCGAGCAGGCGCAGGCAACCGGCATCGCGACGGAGACGATCGCCGCGCTGCCGCTGCTGCGCCGGCTGATGCGGATGAGCGAGGAGATCGACGAGCGCGATCCGGAGGCGATGCGCAACCGCTTCGCCGAGCTGGAAGCGCAGCTCGAGTCAGCCTTCGACGAGCTGGCCGCGGGCAGCGGCGCGAGATCGACGACTGAGCATGCCACGGCAAATGCGGCCGCAGGGGCGGTCGAGCAGGCGAGCGCCGGCACGAGGCCGGAAACGACGCCGGAGGCACGCCGTGCAACCTAGGGTCACCGTGCACGAGGCGGCGGTCAAGCTCGACGGGCCACTGCTGTTCATGCGCCGCACGCTCGACGTCGGTCTCGGCGAAGCGGTCGAAGTGGCGGGCGCCGACGGCCTGCGCCGTCTCGGCCGCGTTGCCGCACTCGACGACGAACTGGTAACGATCGAACTGCTCGAGCCCAGCGTCGGGCTGGCGCTGGTCGACACGGTCGTGCGCTTCCTCGGCACGCCGATCGAGTTCGGCGTCGGCCCCGGCCTGCTCGGCCGCATTTTCGACGGCGTCGGCAAGGTCATCGACGGCGGTCCGCCGCTGGCGGCGAAGAAAAGGCTGCGCGTCGACGGCCTGCCGATCAATCCGCTGGCGCGCGCCACGCCGCGCGACTTCATCGAGACTGGCGTCAGCGCGATCGACCTGCTGAACAGCCTCGTGCGCGGACAGAAGCTGCCGATCTTCTCCGGCGGCGGGCTGCCGCACGATCGCATCGCGGTGGACATCGCCGCGCACGCTCGACTGCGCGTGGAGGCTCGATCCGAAGCCCCGCGCGAGGACTTCGCCATCGTCTTCTGCGGCATCGGCGTGCCGCACACCACGGCCGAGTACTTTCGCCGCTCGCTCGAACAGTCGGGTGCCCTCGAAAGGAGTTGCCTGTTCCTGAACCTGGCCAGCGATTCGAGCACACAGCGGCTGCTGACGCCGCGCTTCGCGCTGACCGCCGCCGAGTACATGGCCTTCGAACTCGGCAAGCACGTGCTGGTGATCGTCACCGACATCACCAACTACTGCGAAGCGCTGCGCGAAGTGGCCGGCGCCAAGGGCGAGGTGCCCGGCCGCAAGGGCTTCCCCGGCTACATGTACTCCGACCTGGCACTGCTGTACGAGCGCGCGGGCTGCGTGCACGGTGCCGGCGGCACGCTGACGCAGCTGCCGATCCTGACCATGCCCTCGGACGACATCGGCCACCCGATCCCGGACCTGTCCGGCTACATCACCGAAGGGCAGATCGTGCTGTCGCGCGAGCTTGACCGCGCCGGCATCTCGCCGCCGATCAACGTGCTGCCGAGCCTCTCGCGGCTGATGAAGGACGGCACCGGCAAGGGCTACACGCACGACGATCACCCGGCGCTGGCCAGCCAGCTCTACACGGCCTATGCGCGCGCCGCACAGGCGCGCGTGCTGGCCAGCGTGGTCGGCGAGGAAGGGCTGTCGGAGACCGACCGCAGCTATCTCGCCTTCGGCACTCGGTTCGAACGCGAGCTCATCGGCCAGCAGCGCGCGCGTTCCCTCGATGAAAGCATGGCGATCGGCTGGCAACTGCTGCGCGAGCTGCCGCGCAGCGAATTGTCGCGGCTGTCGGATGCGCAAATCGCTGCCCACCTTGTCACAGGTCAAGCGGCACATCGGCCTTCGATTGAACCGCCTTGACCGCTCGCAAGCCGGGCCGCACGCATCGGCGCATGGTGGCAGTGGCTTCGGTCGTCGTCGCGGTGGAAATGTGCGCGATGACAGGCCGGTCGACAAGCCCGAACAACAGGTTCGCACACTTTTTACCACTGGGAGGTATTTGCATGTTCAAACTCAAGCCCGTC
>JBFINI010000522.1:0-2428 GCA_041611275.1 Burkholderiaceae bacterium | reverse complement strand
TCTCGCTCGATGGCGCCGATCACCTGCTCAATCGCGAAGACGACGCCCGTTTCGCGGCCCAGGTGATCGCCGCCTGGGCCGAGCGCTATCTGCCGCCGCGGGCACCCGAGACGCCCGTGGCAGGCGACGACTGGGTGGATGTCGAGGAAACCGGGACCAGCGCGTTCACGGTACAGGTTCGAGCCGGCCGCCATCGCTGGCTGGCCGACGAGCCTGTCACCGTAGGTGGCGCCGACGCCGGGCCCAGTCCGTACGATCTGCTGGCCGCGGCGCTGGGTGCATGCACGGCGATGACTCTGCGCATCTATGCCAAACAAAAACAGTGGCCGCTCGGTCAGGTCCGTGTGCGGCTGAAGCACGCGAAGATCCACGCCGCCGACTGCGAGCATTGCGAGACGCAGACCGGCAAGATCGACCGCATTGAGCGCATGCTCGAGATGGGCGGCGAACTCGACGACACACAGCGTCAACGACTGCTAGAGATCGCCGACAAGTGCCCGGTGCACCGCACACTGCACGGTGAGGTCGATATCGTCACCCGGCTCGGCAGCGCCGCCGAAGGCTAGACCACCGCATTGTGGACGGCGCGCTGCAAAAAAGGCCGCGCACATGCCGGGGCGCGATACAAGTCCGTTCGTTTACTGACGGTATTTGCGGTAGGCGGGCCGTACCCGCTTGCCGCTACGATGGTGCGTTCGCAGCGCCGGGTAACCGCAGCGCGTCAACAGTACACGATGCTTTCCCCGGTTCCAGTCGCGGCAGGTGATACTCGCCGACATCGCCAAGGCCTCCGGGGCCGTTTCGCCCTGATTCACGACGCCGTTGAGCGGCCACTCAACCAACGAGGAAACCGATGACAAGTTACATGCTCATCCGACACAAGGTCCGCGACTTCGCCGAATGGAAACGCGGCTACGACGCGCATCTGCCCTGGCGCACCGAGGCAGGGCTCGCCGAGCGCTATCTGCTGCACGGCGCCGACGATGCCAACGAAATCGTCATCTTCTTCCAGGTCGAGGATCTCGACCGCGCCAGGGCGTTTGCCGCCTCCGACGACCTGCGCGAGACGATGAAGAAGGTCGGCGTGGTCGGCAAGCCCGACATCTTCTTCCTCAACGCCTGAAGCCGCGAGACTACAGCCGGCTGATCAGCCCGCCCGGATAGACCATCAGAACGACCGTCGGCACCAGGCACACCAGGCTCGCGCCAAGCGCCAGTCTCGCGGACGGCTGCGCCTGCAAGCCGGCTGGTGCCGGGCTCATGAACATGTACTGCAGCACCCGCAGGTAGAAGTAGATGCCGAGGTAGCTGCCGATGAGCCCTGCCACCGCATACAGCGTATAGCCGGCCTCGATCACGTTGCGGAAGATGAGGAATTTGGCAACGAAGCCGGGCAGAGGCGGAATGCCGGCCAGCGAGAACATCGCCACCGCAATCATCACCGCGGCAAACGGCGCGCGCTGATACAGGCCCTTGAGGTTGTCGAGGCGGTCGCGCGCGGCGTCATCGCCGGCCGCCGGTAGCGACGCGAAGGCAAGCAGGTTCATCAGCCCGTAGACGAGTGCGTAGAAAGCGACCGCCTGGAAGCGGCCTTCGCCGTCACCGAGGAAGGCATAAAAGAGATAGCCGGCGTGCGCGATCGACGAGTAGGCGATCATGCGGCGGAAGCTCATCTGCTTGATCGCGGCCAGATTGCCCCAGACGATCGAGACCAGCGCCAGGATCGCCAGCAGTTCGACCAGTTGCCCGGACAGCGAGTCGAAGCCGAACAGCCGCACGGCCGCCAGCAGCACCGCGGCCTGGATCACCGTGGCCATGTAGCTGGTGACCGGCACGCTGGCCGCCTCGTAGGCATCAGGGGCCCAGGTGTGAAACGGCACCACCGCTGCCTTCAGAAAGAACGCCAGCAGCACCAGCACCACGCCGGCCTGCGCCATTGTGCTGCCGGTATCGAGCGCGCGGCCGAAGGCCTCGAGCTCCAGCGTGCCCGTGTAGCCGAACAGCAGCGAGACGCCCATCAGCAGCGTGGCGGTGGCGGCACCCCCGAGCACCAGGTACTTCAACGCCGCTTCGGTGCATTCCGAGCGCTGCATCGCCAGCAGCACCAGCACATAGACCGGGATCGACATCAGCTCCAGGCCGATGAACAGCGTCAGGAAGCTGTCCGAGGACAGGATCAGCAGCGCGCCATACAGCGACGACAGCAGCAGCACATAGAACGGTCCGTCGGGAAACTCGTCGCGTGCCAGCAGCAGCGCTGGAATCGCCAGCACCAGCACGATCGCCTTGGCCGCATAGGCCGACGGGTCGACCGAAAACTGGCCGGGGAAAGGTGTGGCGCTGTAGCCGGCAACCGCCAGCAGCACGGCGACGACCGCCGCTGCGGTCACCGCAAGCACCGATACCGGCAGCAGGCCGCGCGGCTTGT
>JBFINI010000521.1:0-2443 GCA_041611275.1 Burkholderiaceae bacterium | reverse complement strand
GCGCTCGACGCCGGCCACCGGCCGCTGCTGGCGGCTGGTTTCTGCGGCGGCCGATACCTGGGCGACGGTCGCGGCCATCAGCACAGCGAGTACGCCGGCGCGACGAATGAAGCCGTTCATCGAATCGACTGCCTTGCGGCGAATCCCGGCCGCCAGCCGCTCAGTCGCGACTGCTGCGTTCGCGCTCGGCGGCGCTAGGGCGGACCAGACAAGTCGCATTGGCGGTGTCGGCTAGGTAGATCGGCTTGTTCGCACGATCCGTGAGTCTGAGCCGCGCGGCCTTCATGTCGTCGCCGTCGGGCGTCGATAGGTGCTGTTCCTCGAGTATTAGCCGTCCATACTGCCAGCACCGCAGAAGATACCCGGACGATGCCGGCCGGCGATCGGCCGCTGGTCCCTCCGCACGCAGTTTGTCCGCCGTGGCCTCGCGCACGCCGCTGATCGCCGCCGCGGGAGCTGACGCCAGGACGATTGCGGCGATCACCGGCAATGCCCACGGGCGAGGCGCCCGGTTCGACTCACTTGACGTCCACATGGAAGTAGTCCTCCGCAAAATTGTTGAGCGTGACGGTCGCGAAGGCCGCCTTGATATCGGCGATCGAAGCCGCACTGAGCGGTACGAAATCGGTTCCTGCCGCAGACTCCGGAAGGTCGGCCAGCACGTCGCGCTCGGTCGCAAAGCAGGCAACCGTTTCGCGCACGCCCTTGCTGTTGGTAACAATCTGGAAGCGCTGTTCCCCGGGCAGCTTCAGACCCTTGTCGGCCAGCACCAGCGAGTCCTTGCTAAACCGGTTCGGGTAGAAGCGCAGGATCGCCGCGTTCTCGTCGCGCAGGTAGCAGTAGACGTGGGCGTCGCGGCTCGGTTTGACGTTCAGTTGCACGATCTCGCCGCGCTTGAAGGTCGGCCGATCGCGCTCGGGCTTGACCGCCACCGACACAGGTTTCGGCCGCTCGGCCTGCTGCGCAGCGGCAACCACTGGCGTCGCGCCAACGCCGCCGGCACTGCCCTGGGCGACGGACGTCGGCGCCGAAACAATCGGCTCGACCTTGCCCTGCAACCGGCGATGGTCGCCGCGCAGGTACTCCTGGAAGAAGTTGAGGGAGATTTTCGGCTCTCGCGTCATGCCGAGCGCTTCACGATAGCGTGCCACCGCTTCCATCAGTTCGGGTGACGGCTTGCCGTCCAGAGGGCCGCTGTAGATGCCGCGCATCCGCATCTGCCGCTGGAAGTATTCGAACAGTTCCGTCGGGTTGGCCAGCATCGCGTCGTACCAGTCGCGGACTTCCCCCTGGACCGCGGCATCCCCCTCGGTCGCACCCAGGCAGCTCCAGTACGGAACACGCGCCAGCCGGCCGACCAGTTCGATTGACGCCAGTTCGACCAGCGTGCGCAAGGCCTGTGACTGGCCTTCAGCGCGGGCAACGCTGACGCTGAAGTTGATGCCGAACTTCTTGATTGCCGCTTCGCTCTCGACGCCCTTGCCTTCCTTGATGAAGATCACCGAGTTGCGCGACGACACGCCGGAGACGATCGCCAGATCGCTAGTCGATAACATGCTCAGATCGAGCCCAATGACCGACGCCGAAGCCGTCTTGGCGGCGCCGATGCTTATGAAGGGCTCGATCGAGATGCCGCCGTCGAGGTTCTTGCGCACGATCGCATCGTCGAACTGCGTAATCGAGCCGCGGACGCCGAACGGCGGCACCAGCGCAAAGTGATCGCGCTGCTGGGCCTGGAACAGGAAGCCGATGGTGTTTCCCGAGTCCTTGCCGTAGGCGATCGGCCTGATCGCACGGCTACGCCGCGTCATGTCCGAAATCGCCGAAATCAGCATGTCCTTGGTGCCGGCATTGACTTTCTTCGTCTCGTCGACGATGTCCTCGACGATCACCGACACGTCACGCACGCCATAGTCCAGCAACGCGTTATCCATACAGCGCAGCGCGTCGGCGAAGCCGGTAATCGACTTGTACGGCGTCTGTGTCGGACCCTGTCTTACTTCCTGCGCCGACTCGACGACCTGTCGCCGCGTGTCGACCGCCGATTCGATGGAGGCGCAGGCGCATAGCGCAACGGCGAGAGCCGCCACGATCGCACGCTTGACCAGGGATTTCGACGATGAAGTCCGCATGATTTGTCTCCGTCAGCTCAGTTACTTGCAGTTATTGTTGGCGTTGATCACGTCGCCAACGATCACCACGTTGACGTCGGTCGGGGCAAAGCCGATTCTGTTGCTGCCAACCACGTTACCGATGGCGATCGCGCCACATTCCGCGCCCCCTGAGTTGTTCTGCGTGTCTTTCTTGCCCGCATTGCGCGCTTGTCCATTGCGCGAGGTTGTTCTCGCTTTTTCCATGGCCAGCTTGGCGAGCACCTCCGGATCGAGGTCCTGGGGCTCAGCGGTGGCGGCACGAGCCGCAGTACCGGGTAGTGAAAGGCTGC
>JBFINI010000520.1:0-2449 GCA_041611275.1 Burkholderiaceae bacterium | reverse complement strand
GGCACTGCGCTGATCCACTCGCTGGCGGTGACCGAAAAGCGCGGCACCTTCAAGGCCTGGACCGTGCTGCTGGCGATCTTCGCCTTTTCGTTGTCGCTGCTCGGCACCTTCCTCGTGCGCTCCGGCGTGCTGACCTCGGTGCACGCGT
Source organism: Burkholderiaceae bacterium (assembly GCA_041611275.1). Classification (GTDB taxonomy): domain Bacteria; phylum Pseudomonadota; class Gammaproteobacteria; order Burkholderiales; family Burkholderiaceae_F; genus JADJWR01. Next base: position 2,301 of record JBFINI010000520.1, on the reverse strand, counting down.
TTGCGACCGACCCGGCGCGCGGCGTGTTCATCCTCGCTTTCCTGGTGGTGGTGATCGGGGCGTCGCTGGCGCTGTTCGCGTGGCGGGCGCCGCGCGTGGGCCTCGGCGGCAGTTTTGAGGCGATCTCGCGCGAATCGCTGCTGCTCGGCAATAACGTGCTGCTGGCGGCGGCCTGCGGCACCGTGCTGCTCGGCACGCTGTATCCGCTGTTCCTCGATGCGCTCGGGATGGGCAAGATTTCCGTCGGGCCGCCGTACTTCGATTCGGTATTTGTGCCGGTGATGGCGCCGCTGGTGTTCCTGATGGGGGTGGGGCCGATCGCGCGCTGGAAGAGCGCGCCGTTGCCCGATCTCATTGGCCGGCTCAAGTGGGCGCTGATGATCTCGCTGGTGCTCGGCCTGACGCTGCCCTTTGTCGGCAACATCGAGGACGGCCTGCCGTGGTCGCCGATGGCCGCCTTCGGCTACTGGATGGCGGCGTGGATCGTGCTGGCTTCGATCGAGCAGATCCGTGCGCAGATCCGCAATACCTCGGGCGGGCTGCTGGCCAAGCTCGCCGCGCAGCCGCGCGGCTGGTGGGGCATGACCGTTGCCCATCTGGGCGTGGCGGTGTTCATCATCGGCGTCACGTCGGTCAAGGGCTACGAGGTCGAGCGCGACGTGAAGATGTCGCCCGGCGACAGCGTCAGCGTGCACGGCTACACGTTCCGCTTCGACGGCGTCGGCGAACGGCGCGGGCCGAATTTCAACGCCGCGCGCGGCACGGTGTCGTTGATGAAGAACGGCAAGCAGATCGACACGCTGTACCCGGAAAAGCGCGTTTATCTGGCGCAATCGCAGATGCCGATGACCGAGGCGTCGATCCGCACCGGCCTCACCGGCGATGTGTACGTCTCGCTCGGCGAGCCGGTCGATCCGCCTGGCAGCTGGACTGTGCGCGTGTACTACAAGCCGTTCGTGACGTGGATCTGGGGCGGCTGCGCACTGATGGCGCTCGGCGGCTTCCTTGCCGCGTCCGATCGTCGCTATCGCATGCTGGCGCGGCGCGACGAGCAGGTCGCCACCGACCGCCGCCAGCCGGCAGCCGCTTGAGCGTTTGATGCGAAACCCGGGCGTTCGTCGTGGCTGACACTGTCTGATGAAGCGCGTTGCGATCTTCCTCGTGCCGCTGGTCGGCTTCGTGGTGCTGGCCGGATTCCTGTTGCGCGGCCTGTGGCTGAATCCGCGCGAGGTGCCATCGCCGCTGATCGACAAGCCGGCGCCGGTGTTCGAGAAGGCGAAACTCGCCGCGCCGACGCAGATGTTCTCCAGCCGCGATATGGCCGGGCAGGTGTGGATCCTGAACGTGTGGGCTTCGTGGTGCACGCCGTGCCGCATCGAGCATCCGCTGTTCAACGAACTGGCCAGACGCAAGCTGGTGCCGATCGTCGGCATGAACTACAAGGACAGCCCGGATGCGGCACGCAAGTGGCTGGCCGAGCTCGGCGATCCCTACACCACGACCTTCGTCGATTTCGACGGCAAGCTCGGCATCGACTTCGGCGTCTACGGCGTACCGGAGACCTTCGTCATCGACCAGAAAGGCGTCATTCGCTACAAGCACATCGGCCCGGTCACGCCTGAGGCGATGGCCAAGAAGATCGTGCCGCTGGTGCAGGAGTTGCAGAAATCATGAGAAGCTTCTTGATCGCCTGCGGGCTCGCGCTGGGCATCGCCAGTGCAGCCACGTTGGCCGCCGAGGCGCTGCCGACGCTGAACGATCCGGTGGTCGCCAAGCGCGAAGTCGAGCTGGCCAAGCAGCTGCGCTGCCTGGTGTGCCAGAACGAAACGATCGCCGACTCGCGCGCCGGGCTGGCGCAGGACCTGCGCGAGAAGCTGCGCGAGCAGATGGCCGCCGGCAAGTCGGACGCCGAGATCATCCAGTTCATGACCGACCGCTACGGCGACTTCGTGCTGTACAACCCGCCGTTCAAGGCCACCACCCTGCTGCTGTGGGCCGGACCGTTCCTGCTGCTTGTCATCGGTGCGTTGATCGGCTGGCGTGTGGTGCGTGCGCGCTCGCGCGCGGCTGCGCCGGCGCCCCTGTCGGCGGCCGACCGCGAACGCGCCGAGCGCCTGCTGCGCGGCGAAGGCGACGTGTCATGACCGCATTCGTCGTCATCGCCGCGCTGATGGTTGTTCTGGGCCTGGCCTGGATACTGCCGCCGTTGCTGCGCGGCGGCGCGCGCAAATCGGTCGATCGCGCGGCCATCAATCTCGGCATTCTCAAGGACCAGCTGGCTGAGCTCGAAGCCGACCGTGC
>JBFINI010000519.1:0-2460 GCA_041611275.1 Burkholderiaceae bacterium | reverse complement strand
GTGGCCGTCGTGGCCTCCCGTGAACTGGCCGCCGAACTGGCCGTGCCGCCGTCCACCCTCACGCGGTTTGCCAAGGTGCTGGGGTTTCGCACCCTCAAAGAGGTTCAGGCGCTGTTCAAGAACCACTACGTGGCCCGGCCGCGCGACTACCTCCAGCGGGTAAGACTGGCGCGTGTGGCTGATCCCGGCATGACCGATCACGAGGCCTTGCATCGCGACTTCGCACACGCGGTTCAGCATTCCCTGCACATGACGTCGCTGGAAGTGTCAGCCGATCAGCTGCGCGATGCCGCCGACATGCTGGCTTCGGCGTCCGAGGTCTGGGTGCATGGCGTGCGCCGCGCCTACCCGGTCGCCGTGTACCTGCAGTACGTGCTGCTCAAGGTGGGTGCGCGAGCCAGCCTGCTGGACTTGGGCGGTGGCCTGCTGGAGCCATCGCTGGTTCGCCTCAAACCAGGAGGCGTGCTGCTGGTGGTGACCTACTCGCCGCACGCCGCGGAAACCGGGGCGGTGATCGCGGCAGCGCGGGACGCGGGGGTCAAGGTCGTCGGGTTCACCGACCCACCGCCGAGCGCGCTTGCCAAGGACATGGCGATTCGCTTTGAAATTCGCGAGGGCGAAGTGATGGGTTTTCGCGCCCTGTGCGCTTCCATGTATGTGGCACAGACGCTGGCCATGCTGCTGGCGCAGCGCCTGATCGCCGATCGGGAGCGATCGCTCCCTGTCGAGGCGGTACCGCGCGGCACCTGAGGCTGCCCGCTGCGGTCAGAGGCAGCCACAGCCGTCGCACACGGCGGTCGTCGATATGGACGCGCCGGGAGGCGCGGCGCCGCGATGGGTTCATGCGGTGGTGGTGCGGGCTTGTCGGGCCGGGCCCCGGCAAGCCTCGCCGTCATCCGCTACAGCGTGCCCGGCGGGAACAACCGCGGAATGAACAGCGGCAAGCTCGGCCAGACGATGATCAGCGCCAGCACCGTGAACATCGGAACCAGCATGATCATCGTGTCCTTCAGGACGTCGATGAGGCGCACCTTGGCCACCGCACAGGCGATCATCAGGCATAGCCCGTACGGTGGCGTCACCAGGCCGAAGGCCAGTGAGACGATGCCGATGAGGGCGAAGTGCACCGGGTCCATGCCCACGCTTAGCGCGAGCGGTTGCAGGATGGTGCCGACGATGATGATCGCCGGGATCGCGTCGAGGAAGCAGCCGACGATCAGGAACACGCCGGCAATGAAGAAGCCGGCGGCCGTGACGCCCATGCCCCAATCCGACACGCCTTCCAGCAGCGCCTTGGGAATCTGGTAGTAGGCCAGCAGCCAGCCGAAGGCGCTGGCGGTGCCGACGCAGAACAGCGCCACCGCCGCCAGCTTGCCGGTGTCGAGCAGGGCCTTGTACAGCCCTTTCAGGTTCATTTCGCGGTAGACGAAGATCGACAACGCGCCGGCGTACAGCACCGCGATGCAGGCCGATTCGGTGGCCGTGAACCAGCCGAAGACCTTGCCGCCGATGATGATGAAGGGCGTGAACAGCGCCGGCAGCGCGACCATCATGGCGACAACCATCTCCTTGAACGTGGCGCGCACATAGGTCTGGTAGCCGCGGCGCTTGGCATAGGCGTGCACGGTGCCCATCTGCGCCAGCGCAATCAGCAGGCCGGGCACGATGCCGGCCAGCATCAGCGCACCGATCGACACCGAGAGCACACCGCCCCAGACGATCATCAGGATCGAGGGCGGAATGATCACGGCCAGCACCGACGACACCGCCGTGATCGCCACCGAGAAGCTGACGTCGTAGCCCTCCTTGACCTGGGCCTCGATGAAGATCTTGCTCTGGCTGGCCGCGTCGGCGGTCGACGAGCCCGAGACGCCAGCGAAGAAGAACGACAGCACCACATTGACCTGCGCCAGCCCGCCGGGGAAATGCCCGACCAGCGCGCGCGAGAACCTCACCAGGCGCTGGGTGATGCCGCCGACACCCATCAGGTTGGCCGTCAGCAGGAAAAACGGCACGGCCAGCAGGATGAAGGAGTTGTAGGCGTTGAAGGTTTCCTGGATCAGGCCCTGGGGGTCGAGCCGGCCCTCGTAGGCAAAGATCGGCAGGCAGGCCAGGCCGAGCGCGAACGCGATCGGCACGCGCAGGAACATCAGCGTGAAGAAGATGCCGAAGAGGATGGCCGCCGCGATTGCTGGGTCCAGCGCCGCGCCGGTCATGCACGGGCTCCGCCGGTCGCCAGCACCTTGACAGCATCGAGCAGGTGTTCACCCTGGAACAGCACCCAGGTGAACCCGGCGAGCGGCCACGCCACATGGATCATCCACAGCGGCAACTCGGCGAGTTCGGAAAACCGGTTCCAGGCGAATCGCGTGAATTCGATGCCCCACCAGAGGAACACGACCGCCATCACCAGCACCAGCACGCTGGTGACGATCTTGAGCAATGCAGCGCCGCGCGGCG
>JBFINI010000518.1:0-2461 GCA_041611275.1 Burkholderiaceae bacterium | reverse complement strand
GTCGAGCGGCTTGATGACAACTTGCTTTTCCCCCTTGTTCACCGTTCCAGCGTGCCAAGCGCGCACGCCGCAGGTCGCGGCGATGTCGATCACCTGCGCTGCCAGCGCCGGACGAACGAACAGCGCAAAGCCGGCGCCCATGTTGAGGTTGCCGTAGGCCTCGCGATTATCGATGCCGGCGTGCTGCTGGATGAACTGCAGCACCAGCGGCACCGGCGGCACGCTGTCGATGCGATAGGTGAAAGCGCCAGGATGGCGCATCAGCTTGCGCCAGCCGTGGCCGGTGATGTTGGCGCTGTAGTGCGGCACGATGCCGGCAGCTGCCAGGGCCTCGGTCACGGGCGAATACAGCCTGGTCGGCGCCAGCAGTGCCTCGCCGTAGAGCGTGCCGTCGGCAAGCTGGGTGCCGAAGCCGTCGGCCAATCGATCCGCAAGCTTGCGCGCCAGCGATACGCCGTTGGCATGGATGCCGCTGGATTCGAGCAGCACGATCGCGTCACCGGCGCCGAGCCGCTCGCCGAGTGTCAGCCGCGATTTCGGCCGCACGAGTCCGACGCACGAAGCGGCCAGGTCGATCCGCCCGGGTGCGACCACGCCGGCCAGTGCCGGCGTCTCGCCGCCGCCCCAGGCCACGCCACACGCATCGCAGGCCGCCTTCCAGCCGGCGACGAGGTCACGCGCGCGCGCTTCGTCGTCGAACCAGTCACTGCCACCGGTCGCCCAGTAGGCATGTACCGACACCGGTGTGGCGCCGACGGTGATGAGGTCGTTGATCGCCATCGCCAGCGTGTCCTGCGCCAGGGCGTCGTAGTAGCTGCGCCCGGTGGTTGCGCGCAGGCTGTCGGCGACCAGCGCCTTGGTGCCGAGGCATTCGGTGATCGACGCCAGATAAAACTCGCCGCAGTCGACCACATAAGCTGATTCGCCGCGTGAGGCGGCGACTTCAGTCAACCCATGCCGGGCGAGGTTGGTCGCGGTCGTGGCGGCGGCCTGCTGGGCCAGGATCTTCAGCGGATCGATCCGACCGTAGTCGACGCCTGCCTGGCGGTAGGTCAGCGGAATGCCCGGGTCGCTTGCGGCCGCAGGTGGCTGTTTCATCGGCCCGGATCAATCCTCGAGTTCGGTCTTCGCCAGCTCGACGTCGAGTCGTTCCATCGCGTCCAGCGGCTTGGACTCGGCCGCTTCCGCATACAGCTTCTCGGCCCGGGCCAATCCTTTCTTGCCTTCGAGCATCACCAGGCCGTTGGCGTATTCGATGCGCGCAATGGCCGAGTCCGGCATCAGCTTCAGCGCCGCTTCGTAGAGCTTCAGACCGGTTTCCTTCCTCGCGCCGTAGGTCAGTCCGCCGATCATGCTGCCTATCTTGTCGATGATTTCGGCGTGATACGAGGCCAGCGCAATCTGCGCATCGGCATGTTTGGGTGCCAGTTTCAGCGTCGCATCGAGACTCGCCTTTACCGTGGCACCGATGCCTTGGGCCAATGCCTTGACAATCGAGATGCCCTGCGCATAGCGGCCGAGCGCGTATGCCTGCCAGTAGAACGCATTGGCGTTCTTCGGTTCGGCTTTCTGCTGCGCCTCGGCGCGCGCGGCGACCTCCTCGAACAGCGCCAGCTTCTTCTTCTCGTTGTCCTCGAGGTAGTTGGCGTAGATCGCCGTGGCCTTGTTGGCTGCCGTGATGCCGGCCCCTTTGGCGGCCAGCCCCAGTTCGGTGGCCTTCTGGAAATCGCCAGCGTGAAAAGCCAGCCAAGCGTCCAATACCGCCGCATCCTTCGGAAACGGCTCCAGGTCGCCGCGATGCAGCCGGTCCCACGCCTTCTTCAGCGTCGCCGCCGTGTAGTTGTACTTGTTGTCCGAATACGGGAACTTGGCCCAGCCTTTCGCCATGGTCTGTCTCCTTTCTGAAGGTTCAGCCATCCAGGTACTGGCCGGCGAGTTTTTCGAACAGCGTGCGCGCGTCACCGGTCAGGTAGGGCGCGGCAAGTGACATCACCTGATAGCAGCCGCGCGCCAGCGCCGCGCCGACGACCTCGGGCTCGCTGAAATGGCGCGGGTTGCGCACGTACTCGTAGGACAGCCAGTAGGTGGCCACCACCACCATGTTGATCGCCAGCGCTTCGAGTTCGGTGCGCGTGGCGCGCAGCAGCTTCTGCGTGGCCAGGCCTTCGGTCAGCCAGCGGGCCATCGTGACCTTCTGCGCCAGCAATTCCTTGAACCGCAGCTCGAGCGTGCGGTTGTTGATCAGCAGATTGTTGAGATCGCGGTAGAAGAAGCGGTATTTCCAGATCAGTTCGAACAGCACGTGCAGGAACAGCCACGCGTCCTCGACATTCGGCTTGCGGTCCTCCGGCACCGTCAGCAGGCGGTCTATCTCGCGCTCGAACTGCTGGAAGATGCTATTGATGATGTCGTCCTTGTTCTTGAAGTGGTAGTACAGGTTGCCCGGCGAGATCGCCATCTG
>JBFINI010000517.1:0-2465 GCA_041611275.1 Burkholderiaceae bacterium | reverse complement strand
TGTTGATCGCTTTTTCCAGCGCCGGCTTCATCAGGATCAGCCCGCCGCGCGGACCGCGCAGCGTCTTGTGGGTGGTCGAGGTGATCACGTCGGCGTGCGGAATCGGGCTCGGGTAGACACCGGCGGCGATCAGCCCCGCGTAGTGCGCCATGTCGACCATGAAGGTCGCGTCGATGTCGCGCGCGATCTGCGCGCAACGCTTGAAGTCGATGTGCAGGCTGTAGGCGGATGCGCCGGCGATGAGCAGCTTCGGCCGATTGGTGTGCGCGAGGTTCTCCATCGCGTCATAGTCGATTTCCTCGCGCGCGTTCAGGCCATAGCTGATGACCTTGAACCATTTGCCGCTGATATTGAGCGGCATGCCGTGCGTCAAGTGGCCGCCTTCGGCGAGACTCATGCCCATGATCGTGTCGCCGGGGTTGAGCAGCGCAAGGAACACCGCCTCGTTGGCCTGCGCGCCGGCGTGCGGCTGCACGTTGGCGGCGATCTCGATATTGGGCAGGCCGAAGAGTTTCTTCACCCGCTCGATGGCCAGCGTTTCGGCGACGTCGACGTATTCGCAGCCGCCGTAGTAGCGCTTGCCCGGATAGCCTTCGGCGTACTTGTTGGTCATTTGCCCGCCCTGCGCGGCCATCACCGCCGGGCTGGCGTAGTTCTCGGAAGCGATCAGCTCAATGTGCTCTTCCTGGCGGCGGTTCTCGGCCAACATCGCCGACCAGATTTCGGGGTCGACCGCTTCGACGGTATGGATTGAACGTTTGAACATTGCAGCTCCTGGCAGCAAGGGGTTATCGCACGTGATAACTGGCCATCGTTGCCCAGGCGGACGACGGAATCGAACCTCGTGCTCCCTGGTGGTGGTCCACCTGGACGCCAGTCGCACGAAGCGGGATGGCGCTTTGATTATGCCAGCGCGTAAATGGCCGACAGCCCCCCAGCCAGTCCGACCATCGGCAAGGAGAAAGCGATCATTGCTGCCCGTCCCAGCGCGCGCCCGCCGACTGCGACGGCGACGCTCGTCTTGAACAGCAGATTGGCCAGGACGGCCAAACTGATCGCCGTGGCGGCCGTGTTGACCGCGACGTTGCCCTGCTCGGCCAGCCGCGCCGATGACAGCGTGATCGCGTCGACATCAGTCAGTCCGGAGATGAACGACAGCACGTAAAGGCCGCCGCTGCCGACGATGTCCGACAGCCAGGCGGCTGATAACAGGATCAACGCGTAGAAGGCGGCAAACAGCAGCGCCGTGCCGAACTGGGTCGGGTTTTGCAGCGGTTCGCCCTCACCTGTCGTCACCTCGACTGACCGCGCCCAGTGCCACCACAGGGCGGGCGCCGTCAGCAGCAACGCCGGCGCCAGGGTCAGCGCCAGCTGCGACAGCAGCACGGGCGCAATGACCATCGCCAGCAACAGCACGCGCACCAGCATCGCGGCGTTGGCCAGCAGAATCACGACCAGCGTGGCCGATGGCGTCAGCGTGGCCGCGCGCGCCTGACGCGCGTAGGCGAAGGTCGTCGCCGTGCTCGAGACAACACCGCCGAGCACGCCGGCCAGCAGCAGGCCCTTGCGTTCCAGTGTCAGCCGCCAGGCCACGTAGCCGGCGAGGCTGACGCCGGAAATCAGTACCACCATCAGCCAGATATGAAACGGATTGAGCACGCCATAGGGGCCATAGCTGCGGTCGGGCAGCAGCGGCAGCACCACGGCACTGACGGCGCCGAACTGCAGCATCGAGCGGATGTCGGTCGGCGTGAGCCGGGTCGCCACGCCTTCGAGCTCGGTCTTGAAGTACAGCAGCGCCGTCATGCCGATGCCCAGCGCAACGGCCAGCCTGCGTTCGCCGTAGAAATTCAATGCGCCCAGCACGAAGACAAGCAGCGCCGCCACCACCGTGGTGGTGCCCGAGTCCTGGTTGGCGACAGAGCGGTCGTTGCGATACGCGCCGGCCAGGGTCAGCCCGACCAGCGCGAAGCCGACGGGCAGCAACCATTGGCTGATGCCGCTGCGTTCGAGCCACGCGCAGGCCGTGCCCAGCACGGCAATCAGCGCGAACGTGCGCAGCCCTGCCTTGGCAGTCGGCTTGCGCTCGCGCTCCGTGCCGACCAGCAGACCGATAGCGGCACTGACAGCAAAGGTCAGCGCCAGTTGCAGCGTGTCGTCCACCGGTCGAGTCTAGGATCCTGCGGCACACAATCGTTGCGCAGGATCAGTCGCCGCGAACCCGGCCCCTTGCTCAGCCGGCCAGCGCAACGGGTCTTCGGCCACCGTTGATGCTCGCTTCCATCTGCCCGAGCGCCAGCACCTTACCCGGTCGGCCTTCTACGGCCCGGCGCGCTTATCGAGCCCGCTTGTCGCTTCGCGCCAAGCATTCGCGCTTGGGACAACCCGGCGCGCTCATGACGCCGCCAGTTCGTCGCGCGACTGATCCAGGTGGTCGACGTCGCCCCAGGCGACGATTTCCAGCC
>JBFINI010000516.1:0-2467 GCA_041611275.1 Burkholderiaceae bacterium | reverse complement strand
GCCACCGCGTTGACGTCGACGTCGAGAGTGCGCGCGATGCGGTCGACCTCGGCGTGAATGCCGGGGATCGCCGCCGTCATCACGCCGTCAATCAGGAAGCCGAGCCGCGCAAACGGCACGATTTCGCGAAAGGCGCGCAGATCGCGGCCGATGTTCACGTCGAGGCTGACATAGCTCAGGTTCGCCTTGCCGCTGGCGCCGTCCCTGTACGGCAGCTCCTGCAGCCCGCGATTGGTGACGAAGGGTGCGACCACCGGCTTGGGCAACGCGGGGTGCCTGGCGGCAGCATGCGAGGCGAGCACGCCGAGCGTGACGACCAGATCGGTGCGGCGATCAGCCAGCACGCGTTCGAGCGCGGCGCGTGCGCCGGCAAGCGTGCGATCGGCGTCGAGTTGCAGGTCGGCCGGCGCCTGCAGATCGAAGTCGCCGCGATTGACCACGCGCATCTCTTCCAGAAACAACGCGCGCAACTCGGCAACGCGTTCGGATGCGCCGTCAGCGACGACCGCAATGTTGACGAGCGGCGGCTGGCGCGAGGTCTGCGCAAGACCCGGTCCAGCCACACAAAAGAGCGCGGTCAGCAGAAACAGGTTTGTCGCAAATCGCCTCGCCATCCTGTGTCCTCGCTGCTCTCGTTAAGGTCGCCTGCAGAGTTGACTGAAACAATGCAGCACTTCCCATCCATGTGCGCCGCTGCCATGAACGGCAGTGCTGCACGTTGGGAAGCCGACCTGACGCGAACGCTTCATTGGTGTTTTTAGCAGCTTCGACGCCGCCCATGCTGTTCGATATCAACCGGTGGCTCATGCAGTGCAGGAGACTGTCCAAAATGCGTACGCGTCTTCACTGCATACTCCCTGACGCGTTGAACTATGTTCGCAGTTGCCGTCCGCGCAATTTTCCGTCGACGCCCGCAGGCCCTGCGTCGATGCCGAACGCAATCGCGGAAGCAGCCTGTGCTTCTCGATGCGTCGGTCATCAAGGCGGATCCCCGTCCATCGATCGGACCGATGGTGAGGAAATCCTTGCACAAGAGTTGTCGCAAACGCTCGACTAGCGCTGAATCTGCTCTTCTTGTTTACGGAATTGATGAAAGTCATCTGGTCCCGGAGTCGTCCTGCTCCGGGATGTGTCCTCGCATACCCCGCATCTGGTGATCGGCAGTTGACCGGCTCGGCTACAAACTCACGCCTCCGGTCTCGAGTGAGGACCGCTGGCGAGTGCTATGAAAAAACGCGCGGAAAAGTCGGTATGACTTTGCCGGTGCGGTCGAGGTGTGCGAATGGACCGGCGTATTGATCATGTTGTCGGTGCGTTTACGCAAATAGCTAATCCTGCCGACTTCTTAATCTTGCGGTCCGGGAAATGAACGGCCGCTCATTAGCGCGAATAGTTATTGGCTATGAGAATCTCTGGTGTCGGCTTCGGGTCGGCACCGCGCGACCGCGCCGACCGCTTCCGTCAACTGACCGCTTCAGGTTTTCCTGCCAATGCGCGTAGTCGGCCACGAGCGGACGGGCGAGGTTGCTTCAGGTGCGTCGGTTCTGCAGCGAAAACGGTCAGTCCGCTTTGGCGTACTGTGCACAGTTGTCGTCGTCGATCCCATCCGCGACGCAAGCGCAAGTCATTCGCTAAGCGGTCATACTGTCGCCTTGGGCAAACAGCCGTCTATCCGGCGCGGAGGCGCTGCGGGACGCCTCAACGATGGTTCAGACCGGGACTGGAGTGCAATGCCGCGAGCGACGATGAACTGGGCGGGCAAGCTGGCCCTCGTGGCGCTCGCCTTGCTTGCGATCCTCGCCTCGACCTTGGCCCAGGACAAGCGGCCGGTGGTGTATATCGCGCCGATCGAGGGCATCATCGATCTCGGGCTGGCGCCTTTCGTCAAACGCGTCCTCGACGAGGCTGCGGCAGCCGGCGCGGCGGCAGTCGTGCTGGAGATCAACACCTTTGGCGGTCGCGTCGACGCCGCGGTACAGATCCGCGACGCGCTGCTGAACGCGCCGGTGCGCACCATTGCCTTCGTCAACAAGCGCGCCATCTCGGCCGGCGCGCTGATCGCGCTGGCGTCCGAGAACCTGGTCATGACCGGCGGCGCCACCATCGGCGCGGCGACGCCGGTGCAGATAGGGCAGTCCGGCGCGCCGTCCGAAAGCGTGGGCGAAAAGACCGTGTCCTACGTCAGGAAGGAATTCCGCGCCACCGCCGAGAGCCGCAAGCGCCCGCCGTTGCTGGCCGAAGCGATGGTCGACGCTGATGTCGAGATCAAGGGTGTCATCGAGAAGGGCAAGCTGCTGACGCTGACTACTGAAGAAGCGCTGAAGCACAAGCTGATCGATCACCGTGCCGAGTCGCTCGAAGACGCGCTGGAAAAGCTGGGGATCAGCGAGCCGGAATTCCGGCTCGCTGATCCCCAGCTTTTCCAGCGCGTCTTCGAGCGACTCGGCACGGTGATCGATCAGCTTGT
>JBFINI010000515.1:0-2470 GCA_041611275.1 Burkholderiaceae bacterium | reverse complement strand
GCCAGCGTTAAGCTGGGCATGGCGCTTGCCGAGGGGCTTCAGCAGTCGCTGCTCGAGGCGATCGAGCGGCTGCCGATCCCGAAAGTGATGAGCTACCAGCTTGCCGACGGCAAGACCACCGTACAGTTCGTGCGCCCGGTCCACCGGCTGGTCGCCCTTCTTGGGGCCGACATCGTGCCAGTGCGGGCACTGGGGCTCGAGGCGGGTCGCGAGACCTTTGGCCATCGCTTCCACACCGACACGGCAATCAACGTGACCAGTGCCGATTCGTACGCGGACCAGCTCGAACGCGATGGCAAGGTCATCGCGTCGTTCAGCGCGCGCCGCGACCGGATCGCCGGATTCGTCGGCGCAGCGGCCCAGCGGCTCAACGCAATAGCGGTGACGCCCGACGCCTTACTCGACGAAGTGGCGGCGCTGGTCGAGTGGCCGGTGGTCTACGACAGCGAGTTCGAGCGCGAATTCCTCGAAGTGCCGCAGGAGTGCCTGATCCTGACCATGCAGCAGAACCAGAAGTACTTCGCGCTGCAGGATGATTCAGGCAAGCTGCTCAACCGCTTTCTGCTGGTGTCACACATCGAAGCTAATGACGGTGGGGCGGCGATTCGCGCCGGCAACGCGCGCGTGGTGCGGGCGCGTCTGGCGGACGCCAAGTTCTTCTACGACCAGGACCGCAAGATAACGCTCGAATCGCGGCTGCCGCTGCTGGCCGCGGTCATCTATCACGCCAGGCTCGGCTCGCAGCTCGAGCGGGTTGAGCGGATCACCGGCATCGCGGTGGACATCGCCAAGATGCTCGGCGTCGACCGCACACATGTGGAGCGCGCCGCACGTCTGGCCAAGGCCGATCTGCGCACCGACATGGTCGGCGAATTTCCCGAGCTGCAGGGCCTGATGGGCCGCTATTACGCGCAGCATGACGGCGAGCCGGTTGATGTGGCCGACGCGATCGAGGAGCACTATCGGCCGCGCTTCGCCGACGACGCGCTGCCTGCCTCGAGTGTCGGCACCTGCGTGGCGCTGGCCGACAAGCTGGAGACCCTGGTCGGCCTGTTCGGCATTGGCGAAAAACCCACCGGCGACAAGGACCCGTTTGCCCTGCGCCGGCACGCGATCGGCGTGCTGCGAATGTTGAGCGAAAGGAAGCTGCCGCTGGCCATCGACGCCCTGCTCGCCGCTGCCGAGCAGCCTTTCGGCAACGTGAAGGCGTTCAAACCGGCCTCATTGGAGGTCAAGGCCTTCCTGTACGACCGTCTGCGCGGCCTGCTGCGCGAACAGGGCTACAGCGCCAACGAAGTCGAAGCCGTGGTCTCGCTGGCGCCCCAACGCATCGACGACGTCGTCGAACGGCTCGCCGCGGTGCGCGCGTTCATGCAGTTGCCCGAAGCGGAAAGCCTGGCGGCGGCGAACAAGCGCATCGGCAACATCTTGAAGAAGTCCGACGGCGGCGCGACAGCCGTCGATCCGGCGCTGCTGTTCGAGCCGGCGGAAAAGGGGCTCGCCGAGGCGTTTGCACAGGCCGCGCCGCGCGCGCAACGGCTGCTCGACGCCGGCGATTACTCAGGTGCTCTGCGGGCGCTGGCGCCGCTGAAGTTGCCGGTGGACAAGTTCTTCGATGATGTGATGGTCAATGTCGATGATGCCAAGCTCCGCGGTAACCGGCTGGCGCTGCTAGTGCAACTGCGCACGCAGATGAACCGGATCGCCGATCTGTCCATGCTCGCCGCCGGCTAGCAATCGGAGTCAAACCTTCATTGTCCGCAGCTTGATGAGCCGCGCCGAAACAATGCCACCGACGCCGCTTGACCGATGCGAGGCGCAATGCGCCATCTTCAAGGCGACGATCGAAAACCGTCTCCGACCCGCGATTTGATGATTCTGCTGCGTTCCGCGTTTTACCTGCTGCTGCTGACCATCACGGTCATTCCCTGGGCGCTGGTCGTGCTGACCGGCTATGTCACGTCGGTCTCCACGCGCTATTGGCTGTGCACGCGCTGGACACGCTTTGCGATCTTCGCCGCACGACGCGTGTGCGGCATCACCTGGCGCGTCGAGGGCTGGGAAAACCTGCCCGACGGGCCGGCGATACTGCTGCCTAAGCATCAATCGACCTGGGAAACGTTCTGGCTGCCATCGTTCATGCCCCGGCAACTGACCTTCGTCTACAAGCGCGAACTGCATCTGGTGCCCTTCTTCGGCTGGGCCATGGCCTCGCTGCACATGATCAACATCGATCGCAGCCGTGGTCAGGACGCCTTCGAGCAGGTGGTGCGACAAGGCGCCGAGCATCTGCGCGACGGCTGGTGGATCGTCATCTTCCCTGAGGGCACGCGCACGCGGCCCGGTTCGACGCGCCGCTACAAGACCGGGGGCACCCGCCTGGCCGTGCGCACCGGCACGCCGGTGGTGCCGATCGCCGTGAACAGCGGCGAACTCTGGCCGCGACGCTCGTTCAAGAAATGGCCGGGTG
>JBFINI010000514.1:0-2472 GCA_041611275.1 Burkholderiaceae bacterium | reverse complement strand
TCGCATGTATTCGATGCCGCGAGCGGTCAGCGGATCGCAGCTTAGTGTTTGACCGATACCCTCAACCCGCGAAGGAGGCACTATGAGTCAATACAAACGCCGGGAATTCATCAAGACCACCGCGACGGTCGCGGCGGGCGCTGCCAGCGGAGCGCTGTTTGCGCCCGCGGTACATGCGCAGGCCTGGTCGAACCAGCCGGAGAAGGGCGCCAAGTTGCGCGTGCTGCGCTGGAAGCGCTTCGTCGCCGGCGACGAAGACGCCTATATGGCCAACGTGAAGAAATTCAGCGACAAATACGGCATCGAAGTGCGCGTCGACCACGAAGGCTGGGAAGACGTGCGGCCGAAGGCGGCGGTGACCGCGAACACCGGCGCCGGCCCCGACATCATCCTGTCCACGCACGACGACGCCAACCTGTATCCGGAAAAACTGGTCGACGTCACCGATCTGGCCAACTATCTCGGCCGCAAGTATGGCGGCTGGTACCCGGTATGCGAGGCCTATCTGCGGCCCAACGGCAAGAACTGGATCGGCATTCCGCTCGGTTGCGCCGGCAACACGCTCGTCTACCGCGAAAGCCAGGTCAAGGCGGCGGGCTTCACCAGTTTTCCGAAGGACACCGCCGGCTTCCTGAAGCTGATGCAGGCGCTGAAGGAAAAGGGCACGCCGGGCGGCTTCGCGCTGGGCAATGCCACCGGCGACGGCAACGTCTGGACGCACTGGCTGCTGTGGTCGCACGGCGGCAAGCTGGTCGACGAGAAGAACCAGGTGGTCGTCAACAGCCCCGAGACGATCAAGGCGCTGGAATACGCGAAGGCGCTGTATGACACGTTCGTGCCGGGCACGCTGTCTTGGCTCGATCCGAACAACAACAAGGCCTTCCTTGACAGCCAGTGCAGCGTCACCGCCAACGGCATCTCGATCTACTACGCGGCGAAGAACTCCAATGATCCGAAGATCAAGGAGCTAGCGGCCGACATCAACCACGCCAACATGCCGATCGGCCCAGTGGGCGTGCCGACCGAGTTGAACCTGTTCTTCAACCAGATGATCTTCAAGCACTGCAAGTTCCCGCGTGCGGCCAAGGAATTCATCCGCTTCATGATGGAAGAAGAGCAGTTCGGACCGTGGATGCAGGCGGCCATTGGCTACGTGACGCAGCCGCTGATCGCCTACGAGAAGAACCCGATCTGGACCGTCGATCCGAAGCACACGCCGTATCGCGATTCGATGAAGATCATGCGGCCGATCGGTTACGCTGGGAAACTGGGCTATGCGTCGGCCGGCGCGGCGGCGGACTTCATCGTCGTCAACATGGTGGCCGAAGCGGCCTCCGGCGCCCGGTCGCCGAAGGAAGCGGCCGAGCGCGCGCAGAAGCGTGCCGAGCGTTACTACAAGGTGTGAAGCACAGGGTGTGAAGCCGGACACTTCGTGCCGGGTTCACCTTGCCCGGTTCGAGCGATCGCCCTCGGGCGCCGCTCGACCGGGCGGCTTGTTTGAATCCAAGGATCGGTAGTCGCAGTGAGCGCCCTGCTGCAACGGATACAGAACAACCGCAATGCGCTCGGCATGCTGTTCATGCTGCCGGCCGCGGTCGTGCTGCTGCTGTTCCTGACCTATCCGCTCGGCCTCGGCATCTGGCTCGGCTTCACCGACACCAAGGTCGGCCGCGGCGGCGAGTGGATCGGGCTGGAGAATTACGAATACCTGTGGGGCGATTCGGTCACGCGTCTGTCGCTGTTCAACACGTTCTTCTATACGATCGTCGCCAGCATCTTCAAGTTCATCCTCGGGCTGTGGCTGGCGCTGCTGCTGAACAAGCACCTGCCGTTCAAGTCCTTCATCCGCGCCATCGTGCTGCTGCCGTGGATCGTGCCGACGGCGCTCTCGGCGATCGCCTTCTGGTGGATCTACGACGCGCAGTTCTCGATCATCAGCTGGAGTCTGCAGAGGCTCGGCCTGATCGACGAATACATCAACTTCCTCGGCGATCCGTGGATGGCAAGGTTATCGACGATCGCCGCCAATATCTGGCGCGGCATTCCGTTCGTCGCCATCTGCCTGCTGGCCGGCCTGCAGACCATCTCGCCGTCGTTCTACGAGGCGGCGAGCATCGACGGCGCCACCCCGTGGCAGCAGTTCCGCTTCGTCACGCTGCCGCTGCTCACGCCGATCATCGCCGTGGTCATGACCTTCTCGGTGCTGTTCACCTTCACCGACTTCCAGCTGATCTACGTGCTGACGCGCGGCGGCCCGCTGAACGCCACCCACCTGATGGCCACGCTGAGCTTCCAGCGGGCGATTCCCGGCGGTGCGCTCGGCGAGGGCGCGGCGCTGGCGGTGGCGATGGTGCCGTTCCTGCTGGCGGCGATCCTGTTCAGCTATTTCGGCCTGCAGCGCCGGGCCTGGCAGCAGGGAGGAGGCGACAAGTGAGCAAGACCGCCGAGCAGGTCGTCGACACCCAGGGGATG
>JBFINI010000513.1:0-2472 GCA_041611275.1 Burkholderiaceae bacterium | reverse complement strand
TCGGTCTTGCCTACCCCGCGTACGCGCACTTCACCTCGCCGATCCGCCGCTATCCGGATCTCCTGGTCCATCGGGCGATCAAGTCGATTCTCGGTGGCTCGGTTTATGAGCCGCAGTTGCTTGCTGCGGTCGACTTGCAGAACGTGCCGCGTCCGGCACGCCGGCAGACGAGCCGCGAGGCGGCAACGCAAGCAGCGGTGCCGCTGTGGGAAAAGCTTGGCCTGCTGTGCTCGGCCAACGAGCGGCGTGCCGACGATGCCTCGCGCGATGTCGAGGCGTGGTTGAAAAGCTACTACATGCGTGAGCGTGTCGGCGAAACCTTCACCGGCACCGTCAGCGCGGTGGTGCCCTTCGGCATCTTCGTCGTGCTCGACGATCTGTACGTCGAAGGCCTGGTACATGTGTCGGAACTGGGCAGCGAGTACTTCCAGTTCAACGAACCGATGCACGAACTGCGTGGCGAGCGTACGGGCCTGCGCTACCGGCTGGCCGATCGTGTCACGGTGCAGGTGGCGCGGGTCGATCTTGAGGCGCGGCGCATCGACTTCAGGCTGGTTCGCAACGTCGAGCGCAAGACGCTGTTGGCCGCCCCGGCGCTGGAGAAAGCAGAGCGGCGCAAGGGTGAAAGCGTCGAACAACGGCGGATGCGCCGTGCCGCAGCAAAGTTACGGCACGGTCGCGACATCGACAAGCGCGAAAAGACGCGCAGCGCGCGGCCGGGAGGCAAGAAAGGTGTCGGTGGCGAGCGCGCGGGTCGGGCGCGTAAGCGCAGTCGCGCATGAGCGGACCGAGCCGCATTCGGCGCGATTGCTTTGGGCGCAGCGAGAAGCCAGCCTGATGAATTCAATGCAATTGAAGCGAAAGTGCTCGCTGCGGCTGCCGGCGACAACTCGCAGCGCGCCGGGTGCGCTATGAGCGGCAAGCGTGTCGTTGCCGGGTTTCATGCGGTTACTGCGCGGCTGCGGCACTCGCCGAACTCGATCGAAGCGCTTTACATTGACGCCGAGCGGCGCGACGGTCGCATGCAGCAACTGCTAGCGCGCGCGGAGACAGCCGGCGTGCGTCCAAGCTTAGTCGATGCGCGCAGGCTGCAGGGCCTGGCCGGCGCCACGCCACATCATGGTGTGGTCGCGCTGTGCCGCGTGGAGGCGCGAGCTAACTGCCTCGATGATGTGCTGGCCATCGTCAGCGCGCAGACATTGCTGCTGCTCCTTGATGGCGTGACCGACCCGCGCAATCTCGGTGCTTGCATGCGCACGGCGGAGGCGGCGGGTGCGCAGGCTGTGATCGTTCCGCGTGACCGTTCGGCGAACTTGACGCCGGTGGTTGCGGCAGCCGCGGCCGGAGCGGCCGAGACCCTGCCACTGATCGCGGTGACCAATCTGGCACGGGCGATGGACGAGATCCGTGCGGCGGGCGTATGGATCGCCGGCGCAGTCGGCGAGGCGCAAAGAACGCTCTACGACATCGACCTCAACGGTCCCATCGCCTGGGCACTCGGTGCGGAAGGGGAGGGGCTTCGGCGATTGACGCGCGAGAAGTGTGACTGGCTGGCGCGGATCCCGCTGCATGGCCATGTCGAAAGCCTGAACGTGTCGGTGGCCGCAGGAGTGTGCCTGTTCGAGACGCTCCGCCAGCGTGCGCAGGAAGCGGGTGCACGCGTTTGAAAGTGCCATGTGGGCCCTGCAACTTCGTCACATGACGGCTGTCCCTGCTTTGCTCGCCTGCCTCGCCTTTTGCACAGACGCAGCGGCCGCGTTGACGCGGTGGGTCCGCGCGCATGGTTCCGCTTGATGGAGCGGCGCCTGTCTGTGGCAGGGACGAGCGGGTGAACGCGGCGCCGATCGACGCGGCGCGTGACCTGCTCACGGGTGCGCGCCGGTTGACCATTTTGACCGGCGCGGGCATGTCAGCCGAAAGCGGGGTGCCGACATTTCGCGATGCGCAGTCAGGGTTATGGAGCCGCTACGACCCGATGCAACTGGCATCGCCCGAGGGTTTCAGCGCCAATCCGGCGCTTGTATGGCGCTGGTATGCATGGCGGCGAGAATGTGTCGAGCGCGCGGCGCCGAATGCCGGCCATGTTGCGCTGGCGCAGGCCGCCAGTCGCTATGAATCGCTTTGCATCGTGACGCAGAATGTCGACGGCTTACACCAGCGCGCTGGCAGCCAGGACGTGGTCGAGGTTCATGGCAGCATCGTTCGAACGCGCTGTTCGGCCGACTGCGGTGCCGTCTTGCCGCGACCGGCCGATTTGCCGCCCGGGGAGCCTCCCAGTTGCCCGAACTGCAGTGCCTGGCTGCGGCCGGACGTGGTCTGGTTCGGCGAGATCCTCAATCCGCAACGGGTGCTCGCCGCCGAGGCCGCCTGCACCGGCTGCGACGTGCTACTAGTTGTCGGCACCTCGGGTTTGGTCTATCCGGCGGCCGGGCTGCCGCGGCTGGCGCGCCGGGCGGGGGCTGAAGTGGTCAT
>JBFINI010000512.1:0-2480 GCA_041611275.1 Burkholderiaceae bacterium | reverse complement strand
CATGATGATCGTTTCCTGCTGTGTGGGCAGCGTCACGGTGGCGGTCGGCCGAGCGATCGCCAGCAGCATCAGCGCCAGCGCGCTCAGGAACAGCAGCGGCGGCAGGTGCCGGCGCCAGCGCTGGCCGGGGCCGATCGCTTCCTTGACCAGCCCCAGGCTCGCAAAGCGCAGCGCGAACTTCTTGCGCCGGCGCAGCAGCCACACGTATAGCGCCACCAGCAGCGGCAGCGCCGCCAGCGACCACAGCAGTTCAGGCCACAGGAAGTTCATGGCTGCTCTTCAGGTGGGTTGGCATGCCGCCGCCGGCGGCCAGCTGGCTGCGGCGCTTGCGCAGTTCGGCAAAGCGCAGGATCGACGAGGCGAGATCGTCTTCGGTCGACAGCTCGAGTGTATCGACGCCGGCGTTGGCCAGCGCCGTGCGCAGCGCCTGCTCGCGCTTGGCGGCGGCGGCGGCAAAGCGGCGGCGAAAGCCGGCATCGTGGGTATCGACCCAGACCTGTTCACCGGTTTCGGCGTCCTGCATCAGCACGCCGCCGATATCGGGCAGGCGCACTTCCAGCGGGTCGTACAGGCGGATCGCGATCACCTCGTGCCGCTGCGCCAGCCGCGCAAGATAGGGCGCCCAGCCCGGCACGCTGATGAAATCCGAGACCAGGAACAGCAGCGAACGCCGACGCAGCACGCGCATCGCGTGGCCGAGCATCTCGCCCAGATCGGTCGACCTGGTCGGACCGGGCTCGCTCGGCTGCAGCATCCCGGCCAGCAGTTGCAGCACATGGCGCCGACCGCTGCGCGGTGCCATCACCGTATCGACGCGGCTGCCGTAACGGATCAGGCCGACGCGATTGCCGTGACGGGTGAGCACGCGGGCGATCAGCGCGACAAATTCGCTGGCCAGCATCTGCTTGCTGGTCCTGCCCGAACCGAAGTTCACCGACGCCGACAGGTCGACGAGGAACCACGCGGCGAGTTCCCGATCCTCGTGATACTCGCGAACATACGGCACTTGCAGCCGCGCCGTGACATTCCAGTCGATATGGCGAACATCATCGTGGTACTGGTACTCGCGCAGGTCGGCGAGATCGAGACCGGCGCCGCGAAACAGCGTGCGGTAGTCGCCATGCAATGCGCCGTCCAGCCGCTTGAGCACGGTCCACTCGAGCCGGCGCAGGATCGCCTCCGGCTTCGAGGCCGATACTGCGGCGCGCGGCGCTTCAGGCATTGGCGACCCTGACATGAGTCTGCAACGGCTTATCCGGCGGCGCCACCTGCTTCATCACCGTGCGTATCAGGTCATCGGCGCACTTGCCTTCGGTCAGCGCCTCGTAGGACAGCACCAGGCGGTGGCGCATCACGTCCGGCGCGACGTCCACGACATCTTCCGGCAACGCGTAGTCGCGCCCACGCAGGAAGGCCAGTGCGCGGGCCGCCTCGATCATGTGGATCGTCGCCCGCGGGCTGGCGCCGAAAGTCAGATAACGGCCGAAGTTCTTCAGGCCATGCCGCTCCGGTTCGCGCGTGGCCGAAACCAGCCGCACCGCGTACTGCATCAGCGCCGGGTCGACATAGCCCTTGCGGCATTCGCGCTGCAGGTCAGCCAGTTGCTCGGTGGTGGTCACCGCGGCCACCGCGATCGGCGCGCCGGTCACCCGCTCGACGATCACGTACTCCTCGTCGTCGGTCGGATAGCCGACCAGCACCTTCATCATGAAGCGGTCGACCTGCGCTTCGGGCAGCGGATACGTGCCCTCGGTTTCGATCGGGTTCTGCGTGGCCATCACCAGAAACGGCTCGGGCACCGGGTAGGTGTGGCCGGCGATCGTCACCTGCCGCTCCTGCATCACTTCGAGCAGCGCGCTTTGCACTTTGGCCGGCGCGCGATTGATCTCGTCGGCGAGCAGCAGGTGGGTGAACACCGGACCGAGCGAAGTGGCGAAATCCCCGGTCTTCTGGTTGTAGATGCGGGTGCCAATCAGATCGGCCGGCACCAGGTCCGGCGTGAACTGGATGCGCTTGAAGCCGCCCTGAATGGTGGCGGCAAGTGTCTTGACGGTGAGCGTCTTGGCCAGCCCCGGCACGCCCTCGACTAGCAGGTGGCCCTGCGCCAGCGTGGCCACCAGCACCCGCTCGAGAAAGTGGTCCTGCCCGACCACGATCTTCTTCACCTCGAACAGGATGCGTTCCATCGTCGCCGCAACGGCTTCGCGGTTCGGTTTGATTGTCTCCATGTCGGTTCGGCCCTGACTCCGTGCTGTTGGCGCGCTAGAAAGGATGGATGCCGGCGCCAGCAGCGGCATTCTCGATCGGCACAGCAAAACCAATGCCGATGAAGGTGCGCTCGCGCGACGGATTGAGGATCGCGGTGACGATGCCGACCACTTCGCCGCCGGCCGTCACGAGTGGCCCGCCCGAGCTTCCCGGATTCACGGCAGCATCGAACTGGATCAGGTTCGTCAGCAGGCGCTTGCCTTCGGGAGACT
>JBFINI010000511.1:0-2483 GCA_041611275.1 Burkholderiaceae bacterium | reverse complement strand
GTTGTCCTGCATCAGCTCGGCAATCACGGTCCCGCGTACTTCAGGCGTTATCCGCCGGAGCTCAAGCGCTTCGAGCCGGCCTGCGAAAGCAATGAGCTACGCGACTGCAGGCGCGAACAGATCGTCAATGCCTATGACAACGCGATCCTGTACACGGACCGCTTCCTGGCCCGCACGATCCGCTATCTCGCAACGCTGCGCGACCGCTTCGATGTCGGCCTGGTGTACGTCTCCGATCACGGCGAATCACTGGGTGAACACGGGCTGTATCTGCACGGTCTGCCGTACGCGATCGCCCCGCGCGAACAGACCGAGGTGCCGATGTTGTGGTGGCTGGCGCCGGAAACGGCCGATGCCGCGGGCATCGACATGGGCTGCCTGGGCCGGCGTGCCGAGCACGCGGTATCGCACGACAACCTGTTTCATTCGGTGCTCGGGCTGCTCGCCGTCAGAACTCCGAGCTATCGCGGCGAGCGTGACCTTTTCGTGGCGTGCCGCCTGCTATCGACGGCGCACGTCGACGGCGCTTCGGTGGGCATCGCCGCGCACTAGCGCCGGCGCCCGTCACGCCTCAAAAACCGGCAGCGCGGCGCAGCTCGTTACTCTGCCAGAAGCGATGCACGCCGCCGGCCTCGATCCAGATTCGGCCGCCTTCGCTGCGCAGCGCCGGCGACACGCCCGAAAGCTCGACCCGGCCGACCCTCCAGCGCTGAGCATCGATCACGTGCACGATCGGCAGCCGCGCATCGGGAAGCGCGAATACCGTTCCGTGCGCATCGACCCAACTGATGCCGGCGCCGATGACCGGTTCGCCCTCCACGCGCAGCGTCTCAATGCGCCGACGCACATGCAGGTTGACCACGTGCAGGCTGCCATCGCGGGCGCGGGCGATGCCGTGCGCGAAATCGGGCGCAAAAAGGAACTCCTGCTGCGGCTCATCGAGCACGATCCGGCGCAGCGGCCAAACAAACCGCTGCGCGATCGCCTCGCCCATCCGATAGTCATGGACCAGGCCGTCGAAGGCGCGCTCCGCGCCCGGCGCGTAGACAAGCTCCCACGCTTCGGCAACGTCGCGCAGCAGAACGATGAAGCTGCGCCGCGGCGGCGCTTCGAGGATGCCAGCAATGGCTGAGGGCACACCGCGGCGATCGGTAATGTCGATGCGATCGATGACGGTGCCGGCCTGCACGTCGATGATGCGCAAGGCGTGCGCACCGGGGTCGGCCTGCAGCCGCCAGCGGCCGTCGGCCGAACGAGCACTCGGCTCGTCCGCGCTCAATGGCAAAGCGACCGCGAAAATCGTGGCCACCGTGACGCTGCGCATGAGCGCGCCGAGCCGCCGCAAGCGCGAATCCTTCGAACGCAGCGAGAAGTCAGCCCGACGACTGCGCGACGTGCCTGATCACATCGCCAGCACCCACTTGACCAGTTTCTCGATATCGGCGTCAGGCAACGCGGCGTTCGGCGGCATCGGCACCGGACCCCAGGCGCCGGAGCCGCCCTTCTTCACTTTGTCCGACAGCTTGGCCGCGGCATCGGCCTGGCCCTTGTACTTCTTGGCGACGTCCTTGTAGCTCGGCCCGACCGACTTCTTGTCGACCTGGTGGCAGGCCGTGCAGTTGTGCTTCTTGGCCAGCGCCTCGTCGGCGTTGGCGGCCGGTACAGCGACCACGCCGAGTGCCAGCACAGCGATCAGCGAATAGCGCTTCATCCCCTGTTCTCCTCAGTAGACGTCGTGCTGCGTGTTGTAGATGTTGAAGTGCCCGGTCGGGGTGATCAGCTTCGGGTCCTTGATCACCGCTTTCATCTTCAGCGTCTTGTCGTCGACGACGACCAGCGCCGAGGTCTGGTTCATCGCGCTCCACACCGCGAACCACACCTCGTCGCCGGCCTTGTTGTACTCGGGCTGCACGATGCGGCCCTGCCCTTCCGGGATGCCGGCCCAGTCGGCGATCGGCAGGATCGTCGGCTTGGCCGACAGGTTCTTGATGTCGAACACCGCGATCGAGCGGGCGATCTTGGCGTCCGGGTTCAGCGGCGTGTCGACATACAGGTTGCTGCTCTTCGGGTGCGTCTTGATGAACAGATTGCCACCGCCCTGTCCTTCGAGGTACTGCACCACCTTCCAGGCGTGCTGCTTGTTCTTGTCCGGGTCGGTACCGATCAGCGCGATCTTCTCGCTGCCCAGGTGGCCGGTGGCCCAGACCGGGCCGAACTTCGGATGCTTGAAGTTGGCGCCGCGGCCCGGGTGCGGGATCTTGTCGACATCGATCAGGGCGGCCAGCTTGTCGGTCTTGGTATCGAGCACGGCGATCTTGTTCGACTGGTTGGCCGCGACCAGGAAGTAGCGCTTGGTCGAATCCCAGCCGCCGTCGTGAAGGAAGCGTGCCGCATCGATCGTCGTGACTTGAAGATTGCCGATGTCCTCATAGTTCACGAGGAGTATCTTGCCTGTCTCTTTGATGTTGACGATGAACTCGGGG
>JBFINI010000510.1:0-2484 GCA_041611275.1 Burkholderiaceae bacterium | reverse complement strand
GAACGCGAGTGTCACGAGATGTACGGCATCGTCTTTCGCGGCAACGCTGACCTGAGGCCGATCCTGCTGTACGAAGGATTCAAGGGCCACCCGTTGCGCAAGGACTACCCGAAGGAGCTCGAGCAGCCGCTGGTGCGGTATCGCGAGGGCTTTGAGATGAAGCCCGAAGAGCAGTGAGGCGCACGTGGACCTGAAGATTCCGAACCCCGTCCGCCCGGCCTTCGATCGCCCGTCGCGGCCCGACACGACGATCGTCAACATCGGCCCGTCGCATCCGGCCACGCACGGCACGATCCAGATCATCGCCGAGCTCGACGGCGAGCGGGTGCTGCGCGCCGACGTGCACGCCGGCTACCTGCACCGCGGCTTCGAGAAGGAGTGCGAGGCGCACACCTGGCACAACCTGATCCCGTATGTCGACCGCCTGAACTATGTCTCGGCGCTGATCAACAACTTCGCCTACTGCGAAGCGGTCGAGAAGCTGATGGGCATCGAGATCACGCCGCGCGCCAAGTACCTGCGCACGATGCTGTCGGAGTATTCGCGGCTGGTCGATCACCTGACCTGCATCGCCGCGGCGCTGATGGAACTCGGTGCGATGACCGCGTTCCTGTACCTGGTCACGATCCGCGACTACATGTACGAGCATCTGGCCGACCTCACCGGCGGGCGCGTGACCTATTCGTACGGCCGCATCGGCGGCCTGGCGCGCGATCTGCCCGACGGCTGGCTGGCGCGACTCGAAGAGATCCTGGTCCAGTACGACGACTTCGTCGGCCGTGTGCACGGGCTGGTGGACCGCAATCGCATCTTCATCGACCGCATGCGCGATGTCGGCGTGATCTCGACCGCCGAGGCGATCAACTACGGCTACACCGGGCCGATCCTGCGTTCCACCGGCGCGCCGCGCGACCTGCGCAAGGACACGCCGTATCTCGCCTATCCGGAGCTCGACTTCGAGATTCCGGTCGGCATCAAGGGCGACAACTACGACCGCTACTACGTGCGAATGCGCGAGATGGACGAGTCAGTGCACATGATCCGGCAGATCGTCGAGATGCTGCCCGACAAGGCGCAGGGGCCGATCAACGTCGATGATCGCCGCTGCACGCTGCCGCCCAAGCCGCTGGTCTACGGCGAGATCGAATCGCTGATCAACCACTTCAAGCTGATCATGGAGGGCCCGCAGGTGCCGGCCGGCGACGTTTACTCGGCGCACGAAGGTGCCAACGGCGAACTGGGCTTCTATCTGGTCAGCACTGGTTCCGGCACGCCGTACAAGGTGCATTGCCGGGCGCCAAGCTTCGTGCACATGGGCGGCGCGCACCGGATGCTGGAGGGCTATCAGCTCGCCGACATCGTGCCGACCTTCGGCTCGATCAACATGATCGGCGGGGAGTGCGATCGATGAGCGATCTAGTCAAGCGCCTGATCCCGCACTTCGAGTCGCTGAAAAAGCGCGTCCCCGAGGGGTTCGATTCGTCGCTGACGCTGCCGTGCCTGCGCAAGATCCAGGAGGAACGCGGCCACATCGCCGACGAGGACATCGACGCGCTGGTGGCGTACCTGAAGGTGCCGCGCGCGCAGATCGAGGAGGTGCTTTCGTACTACACGCAGTACCGGCGCGGGCCGATCGGCCGCTGGCACCTGCAGACCTGCCAGAACGTCTCGTGTTCGATGCGGGGTGCGGAGCGCATCACCGGCCATCTGTGCCGCAGGCTCGGCGTGAAGATGGGCGAGACCACCGCCGACGGCCGCTTCACGCTGTCGGTGGTCGAGTGCCTGGGCTCGTGCGGCACGGCGCCGGTGGTGATGGTCAATGACGCCTATCACGAGAACATGGACGCGGCCAAGCTCGACGCGCTGTTGCAGGAGTTGAAATAAATGAACGGCCCCCACGCGCACTGCGTTTGCTGCCTCCCGCGGGGGCGGTCAGTATCCTTCGGGCGGCCGCGCGGACACTGACATGCCCGGACGCCAACTGATCATGGATTTCCCGGTCACGGCGACCTCGCACGGGCTGGCCGATTACCGCGCGCGCGGCGGTTACCAGGCGCTGCAGAAAGTGTTGCAGACGCTGAAGCCGGAGGACGTCACCAAGGAAGTCACCAGTTCCGGACTGCTCGGCCACGGCGGCGCGGCCTTCCAGGTCGGGCGCAAGTGGGCTGTCGTGCATCTGAACGATGGCCAGCCGCACTACCTGTGCGCCAACGCCGACGAAGGCGAGCCGGGCACGTTCAAGGATCGCTGGATCCTCGAGCATTCGCCGCACCTGCTGCTCGAGTCGATGCTGATTACCTGCTACGCGCTGCAGGTGCGCAACTGCTTCGTCTACATCCGCGGCGAGTTCGACCAGCCGTATCGCCGGCTGGCCGCGGCGGTCGAGGAGGCGTACCAGGCGGGCTACTTCGGCGAGAAGATCCTCGGCGCCGACTTCGCCTGCGACATCGTCGTCTATCGCGGTGCCGGCTCGTACGTCTGCGG
>JBFINI010000509.1:0-2490 GCA_041611275.1 Burkholderiaceae bacterium | reverse complement strand
GTGCCGCGCGACAGCCCGGTGACGGTGCCGCGCGCGTCGGCGTTCCAGTACGGCGCGCCGAGGCCGGTGAAGGCGGGCACGAAGACGACGCCGCCGCTGTCGGGCACCTGCGCCGCCAGCGGCTCCACATCCTCCGATCGTTCGATGATGCCGAGCCCGTCGCGCAGCCACTGCACGGCCGCCCCGGCGACGAAGACGCTGCCCTCAAGCAGGTAGGTCGGCGGTACACCGCCGCGGCGCCAGCCCGCGGTGGAAAGCAGCCGATTGCGTGAGGCCTGCGGCGAACCGCCGACGTTCAGCAGCATGAAGCAGCCGGTGCCGTACGTGTTCTTCGCCATGCCCGGCGCGAAGCAAGCCTGGCCGAAAGTGGCGGCCTGCTGATCGCCGGCGATGCCGGCAATCGGCAGCGCCGCGCCGAACAGCGCCGGTGTCGACTCGGCAACGGGCGCGCTCGAATCGACGATCCGCGGCAGCAGCGCGCGCGGGATGCGGAACAGCCGCAGCATCTCGTCGTCCCAATCCAGCGTCCGCAGGTTGGCGAGCAGCGTGCGCGAGGCGTTGCTGACGTCGGTCACATGCTCGCGGCCCGCCGTCAGATTCCAGATCAGCCAGCTGTCGATGGTGCCGAATGCGAGCTCGCCGCGCTCGGCACGCAACCGGGCATCGGGAACCTCGTCGAGCAGCCAGGCGAGCTTGGTCGCCGAGAAGTACGGGTCGATCAGCAGGCCCGTGCGCTCAGTGATCATTGGCTCGACGCCCTCGGCGCGTAGCGCTGCGCAGGCATCCGCCGTGCGGCGATCTTGCCAGACGATGGCATTGGCCACGGGCTCTCCGCTGGCCCGATCCCAGAGGACCACCGTCTCGCGCTGATTGGTAATGCCGATGGCGGCGACATCGCTGGCACGGGCACCGGCCGCCGCCAGCGCCTGCTGCGCGCAGTGAAGCTGGGTGCGCCAGATCTCCAGGGGATCGTGCTCGACCCACCCCGGCGCCGGAAAGAGCTGCCTGAATTCCTGCTGCGCAACGCCGGCGATCGCGCCGTCGTGATCAAAAACGATCGCGCGCGAACTGGTGGTTCCCTGGTCAAGGGCGAGGATGTAGCGCATGAACGACTCCTCCGCTATGTAGGCACTTGCTCCGAAGAATACCGATGCGCGCCGGCACGCGACCTGCCCGGTGTTTGGCGCAGAACAGCCCAGCCCAAGAGCGAAGCGCTGACGACGAGTCCTCCGGCGCGCAAGTCCGATGTGATTGGGTTCTACGTCACACCGCCAATGCAGTCGCCCTGCGCCGGTCGGACACGGACGGCCTCTGGGCGCATGACGCGCAAACACGCTAGTGAATATTCGGGTAACAGCGTACTTTTTCCACGTATTCATCGGTAGGTCATCCGGATAACTTGCAATCACGGCAAGCGGCCGATGAAGTCAGGCGCGGAGAAGGCAATGATGCTGCGGGTGCGTGAGCAGGGCGGTGAGGTCCACATCGATGTCGATGGGGTCGCTGGACGCCAGCAGCGCGTGCTGCAGGCGCTGACCGAATGCCAACGGCGCGCCTACGGCGGCCGTGAAATGCCGTCGGTGCTGACCGGCGTCAGCGTGCGCGCCGGCGCCAACCGCATGCGCATCCGCCTGACTGGCAGCGATGGCCTGCGGTTCGAGGCCACTGTGATCTACCAATGTCTGCGCGATGCGCTGCTCGAGCGCGGCGTGCCCGCCGGCGCGGTACAGCCAATGCCCTGAAATACGGCCGCGCATGCGGGCCAGCACTGCTGGCACCGGCGCGGCCACACGCGGCAAGCAATCAGCCGGTTGGCACCAGCGTCACGCACACCGCCGCGTGATCGGAGTAGATGCGGTCGAGCCGAACGCCGGCGTCGGCGCGGCGACGTTCGTGCAGGTGGTCGTTGAAGACCTCGACTGCGGCCACGCGTCCCAGTGCATGCTTGCTCTGCGGCACGAACTCCTCCGATACCAGGACGTGGTCGATTCGCTCCGGCTCGCCCCCGTGCAGCACCGTAAAGGCGACATCGCGTCCACGCCCCGGCGACAGTCGCTGCTCGACATCGAGTGCATTGAACAACATGAAATCGCGCTGCGGTCGATCCTCGCGCTTCCATGACGTGTCGGCGACGATCTGCGTCGTCACCGATGCCGCATCGTCGTTGAAGTCGCCGGCGACGACCAGCGGCGCACGCGTCATTTGGGTCGCCTCGATGACGATCTGACGCAACGCGGCCGCTTCGGCACCACGACGAATCAGCGATCGCAGTTGCGCGCGCGCCTCGCAGATCGGCTCATCGCGATCCTCGCCGTCGAGAAAATCTGGTCGTCGCGACTTCAGGTGCACGTTGAGCAGCGACAGGGCGCTGTTGCCGAATTCCGGCAAGGTCACCCGCGCGCGCAGCAACGGGCGCGAAAAGGTCGCATGCGTGCCCGCCTCGGGGATCGCGACCGCGCTACCTGTTGGAAAGTCGCAGATCGACTCCAG
>JBFINI010000508.1:0-2501 GCA_041611275.1 Burkholderiaceae bacterium | reverse complement strand
TGCGCATTTCCTCGGCGATGATCGTCGTGTTGACGTTCGGCTCGCCATAGGTATTGAACAGCTGCAGCGACAACTCGAGGATGCGTTCGCGGGTTCGGCGCGGCGCTTTGCGTTCCATCGGTCAGGGGCGCGCAACCTCGGCGCTCAGTGGATTTCGCCAGACGATCTTGTCGCCAGCGAGGATAGCATCGCCGCCACGCGGCCCTGAGTTGCGGCTCGCGCTAGGCGGCACCATGACCGGCGAGCCAGCGCTGCAGGTCATCGAGTGTGCCGGTCAGTTCGCGGGCGGTCTGGCTGGCTTCAGTGTCGAACCGATACTCACGCGGTCGGCGCAGGCGTTTGACCAGGGTGCGCTTCTCGTCGCGCAGAACCGCAGCGTCGATCGACACGCCGTGGCGGGCCAGTTTCGGCGCCAGTTCATGCCGTCGCTCCCACAGTTCGCGGCGCATCTTCTGGTAGGCGTGTTCGCAAAGACGGTGGCGACCGGAGTAGGAGAACAGGTTGGTGAAGAACATGTCGGCGTCCGAGCGGTTCGGTTGGAACAGCACGATGTCGGTATGCGGGAAGGCGGTCTTGTAGCGTTCCATGCCGGCGTCGAGTCGCGAATGGATGATGGCGCGATAGGTCTGTGCCAGCACTACCGGCAGACCGCCCTCGACCAGCTTTTCCAGCTTGTGATCGCGACGACGCCGGCCGCCTTCGCCGAGTGAGTGATGACGGGCGTAGAAGGGCACCAGCGGATTCACGCACAGGAGCAGATCGACGCCGTGCTGGAGCGCCACCGACGCGTGCAGCGTCTTGCGCAGCGCGCCGTCGACGAAGAAGTGCCCACCAATATCCACCGGCGGGAACAGGCCCGGCAGCGCGGAGGAAGCCTGCACGGCGCGCGAGATCGGCACGTGATCGACCCCCGGCGCACCAAAGGCCACCGATTCGCCGGTGTCGAGTTCGGCGGCAACGATATACAGCTTTTGCTTCAGCTTGCGGAAATCGTTGCTGCGGCCGGGCGCGGCGAAGATCCGCGACAGATAGCGGTCGATCTGATCGCCGTCGAACAGTCCGGTCGGCAGGGCGCGACCCAGCCGCTCGAGCGAACCGAGCACATCACCGGGATGCAGGACTGATTCCCAGGCTGCTCCGACGAGCAGCGGCGGCAACGACACCAGGCGCTTGGCGTACTCGCGCAGCGCCGGCCGCAGCAGCAGCGCCGGATCGAAACGATCGGCCGCTTTGGCCTCTTCGACGAACAGACGCGACAGGTCGTGCGGCGAGTACCCGTTGGCCAGTCCCGCGGCGATGAAGCTGCCGGCACTGACGCCAACATAGACTTCCATGTCGTTGAGGTCGACGCCATGAAGCGCTTCGGACAGCGCAGCCAGCACGCCGATCTCATAGACGGCGCCCAATGGACCGCCACCGGCCAGCGCCAGACCGATACGCGGACGACGCTTCGACATTGCTCGTGCCATCACGGACCGCCCATCAGAAAACCGCCTGCATCAAAGGCCGGACCCGAATGCCCGGCCGGCGACGTGTGACTCGGCGCTGACCGAGTCGGTCGGCCGCCGCGAACGGCGGCGAAGGGCGATGCGCTCAGGCTGCGGCAGCGGCTTTCCTGGCGGTGCGCTTGCGTGGCGCGACCTTCTTCCTGGCCGGTGCGCTGGAAAGTTTGTTCACGCTCGCCGTCAGCTTCTCGACGCGCTGGCTGAGCGCGGCGATTTCCTTGTTGGTCGGCACGCCGAGGCGTTTGAGTGCGCGCTCGACGCGCTCCTCGAACACCGTCTCGAGCTTGTCCCAGGTGCCGTTGGCCTGGTGCTGGAAGCGGCCGGCGAACTTGCCGATCTGCTGCGTGACTTCGTTCACTTTGTTCTCGGTTGCCTGCATCGTGCGTTTCTGGATCGAATTGCCTTCGCGCACCAGCGTCTCGAAGACCTTGTTACCTTCGTTTTGCGCCTTTGAGAAGGCGCCGACTCCCGCCAGCCAGATCTGCTGGGCGGAGTCCTTGATTGCGGCGGCGAGCTGGCTGTCGCTGCGACGCGCCGCTTTTGCCTTCAGTTTCTTGACCATGACTACTCCTCTGCTGGACCGGCCGCTAGTTCAAAGCAGCCTCGAGACGGAGTGTAGGTTTGGCTGATCGAACACGGATACTAATCGCGTAGAGGCGCCTCTCTAGGCTGCGCGTGCTATCGATGCTGCGCTTGCGAAAGAGCGGCCCGACTAGAATCGGCCGCGCATAACAAACATCAATCGACGGCGGGCCTTGCCCGCTAGGCCAAGGAGACTGCAGATGGAGTACTTCGTCACTGGTGCGTCCGGATTCATCGGCAAACGCCTCGTCAAGAAGCTGCTCGCGCGTCGCGGCGCGACCGTGCATTTCCTGATCCGCCAGGCGAGCCAGGGCAAGGTTGCCGAACTGCTCGATTACTGGGGCGTCGATGAAAAGCGCGCGCGGCCGGTGCATGGCGACCTGGCGCAGCCGAAACTCGGCCTCACCAAGGCGG
>JBFINI010000507.1:0-2501 GCA_041611275.1 Burkholderiaceae bacterium | reverse complement strand
GTGTCACCCTCCCATTCGCTGACCAGGTCGTACTCCTGGCCGAGATCGTCAGCCGCCTTCTGCGCAATCTTTTTCGCATCTTTCAGCGGCAGATGATGGGTGCGCTTGAACTTGATTTCCGACATGGGCGCGAATTCCTTTCAGCGGCGGCGTTGGTCCCAGACCTCGGGGTTCAGCAGGCACGGCGGCCGGCGGCCGGCCAGCGTTTCGGACAGGTTGCGCATGGCCAGCCGCGCCATCGCCTCGCGGGTGGCCGCCGTGCTCGAGGCGATGTGCGGCGTCAGCACCACGTTTTCCAGTTCTAGAAAGCCGGGATTCAGTGCCGGCTCGCCTTCGTAGACGTCGAGTCCGGCTGCCGCCAGCCGCCCGTCGCGCAGCGCCTTGACCAGCG
Organism: Burkholderiaceae bacterium; assembly: GCA_041611275.1. Taxonomy (GTDB): domain Bacteria; phylum Pseudomonadota; class Gammaproteobacteria; order Burkholderiales; family Burkholderiaceae_F; genus JADJWR01. Next base: position 2,110 of record JBFINI010000507.1, on the reverse strand, counting down.
CCGCGTCGTCGACCACACCGCCGCGGGCGATGTTGACCAGCACCGCGGTCGGTTTCATCCGCGCCAGCTCGGCCGCGCCAATCCAGTGATGCGTCGATTCCGAATACGGCACGATCAGGATCACGTGATCGGACTCGCGTAGCAGTTCGTCCTTGTCGACCCACGTCGCGCCTTCTTCCTGCTTCACCGGCAGCCGCTTGCGCTTGTGATACAGCACACGCATCGAGAAGCCGGCCGCGCGGCGCGCAATTGCACTGCCGATCCGGCCCATGCCGACGATGCCCAGCGTCTTGCCGTGCACATCAGCACCCGGAAACATGTCGAAGGTCCAGCGCTTCCACCGCCCGCCACGCAGCCAGCGTTCGGTCTCGCCGAGCCGGCGCGCTGCTGCGAGCAGCAGCGCCCACGCATGGTCGGCCACGCTTTCGTTGAGCACGTCTGGTGTGTTGGTGGCGGCCACGCCGTGTCTCGTGCAGGCGGCCAGATCCAGATTGTTGTAGCCGACTGCCACGTTGGCGACGACCTTCAGCCGCGAGCAGCCAGCCAGCAGCGCATCGTCGATGCGCTCGCCGGCAACGATCAAAGCACCGTCGGCCTCGCCGAGGCGCTGCGCCAGCTCGTCGGCCGCAAGCGCGTGATCGCCCTGGTTGTCGTCGACCCGATAGCCGCCCTTCAGTTCCTCGATCAGGAACGGATACAGGCGACGGGTGACAACGACGCGCGGCGGCTGGTTGCGCTTGTTCATCTGAAGAAGACGAAGGTCATGACGACGAAGATGGGCAGGAGTATCGCGCACGACCACAGCATGTACCCGAAAAAGCCCGGCATCTCGATGCCGCGTTCCTCGGCGATGGCCTTGACCATGAAATTGGGCGCGTTGCCGATGTAGGTATTGGCGCCCATGAATACGGCGCCGGCCGAAATTGCCAGCAGCGTCGGCGCCATTGTCGTCATCAGCGCCTGCGGTTCGCCACCGGCCAGGTTGAAGAACACCAGATAGGTCGGTGCATTGTCGAGGAACGACGACAATGCGCCGGTCAGCCAGAAGTACATGCTGTTGACCGGTTGGCCGGCGCTGTCTGTCACCAGTTGCACCAGCGGCGCAAAAGAGCCGGCCATGCCGCTCTTCAGCATCAGCAGCACCGGCGCCATCGTCAGAAAAATGCCGAAGAACAGTTTGGCCACCTCAGCCACCGGGCCCCAGCCGAATTCGTTGGCCTTGCGTGTGGCCTGCTTGGTCACAGCCAGCGAGATGCCGGCGATCACCAGGAACGCCGCATCGCGCATCAGGCCTTCGAGGCTCAGAGGCTGGCCGAACACTTCTACCTCGATGCCGGTCTTGACCAGCCCGCTCATCAGCACGGCGCCGATCACCAGCAGCAGCAGGCCGAAGTTGACGGTGCCTTCGATGCGCAGCGGCGAATCGGGGGTCGGGTCGCGTTCCAAACCGCGCTCCACGTCCTTCTTGTACAGCAGCGTATCGATCAGCAAATACAACGCCAGCAGGATGACGACGACAAACAGCATCGGCACCAGCATGTGCTCGAGCGTCCAGAAGAAACTGATGCCCTTGAGGAAGCCGAGGAACAGCGGTGGGTCGCCGAGCGGCGTCAGCGAGCCGCCGACATTGGCGACGATGAAGATGAAGAAGACGATCGTGTGCACCCGGTAGTGGCGGTTGTCATTGGCGCGGATCAACGGCCGGATCAACAGCATCGCTGCGCCGGTTGTGCCCATCAGGCTGGCCAGTACGGCACCGATCGCCAGGATGCTGGTGTTCAGAGCCGGTGAACCGTGCAGATTGCCTCGCACATAGATGCCGCCAGCCACTACATACAAGGTGCCGATGAAGATGATGAACGGCAGGTACTCGAGCAGCAGCGTATGTGCCGCGACGTCGAAAGCCGCCGCCGGGCCGTGCAGCACCGCCAGCGGCGTGAACGTCAACGCCGACCAGCCCAATGCGATCTTGCCGTAATGGTGATGCCAAAGCCGCAGCGCGACGAGCGGCAGCAACGCGATCGACAACAGCATGCCGACGAAGGGCACCACCCACAGCAGCCCAAGGGCCGCGCCGTCGAGACTCGCCGCCGAAGCCACCGCGGGCAGC
>JBFINI010000506.1:0-2507 GCA_041611275.1 Burkholderiaceae bacterium | reverse complement strand
GCTGACCGCGCAAAGTTCGAGTCGGAGATGCGGCCGGTCATCGAGAAGCGATGTGCGAGTTGCCACGACGGCAGCAACCCGCATCTGTCGAATCTCGTTGGGTTCGACAACGTGAAGAAGACCACCGAGCAGGACACCGGCGCCGACGTCTTCACGCTGGTGCGCGTCTCGCACATCCACCTGTTCGGCATGACGTTCATCTTCTTCATCATGGGCCAGATCTTCAGCCACGCCTACGTGCGGCCGGTCTGGTTCAAGTCGCTGGTCGTGGTACTGCCGTTCGTGGCCATCACGCTGGACGTGAGCTCGTGGTACTTCACCAAGATCTACAAGCCGTTCGCGGCAGTTGTCATGCTCGGCGGCGGTGTGATGGCGCTGAGCTTCACGTTCATGGGCGCTGTTTCAATGTACCAACTGTGGTTCGGCAAGACGCCGCCCGCGGTGGCGCAGCGAGGGCGGGAGGGAGCACGGCAGCTCGCCGGGCTGTGAGCGAGCGCCGCGCCTGATCGCACGATCGGGTCAACGCCCAGCGCTGACGGGCGTTATCCGATTCGTGTCCGGCCATCAGGCCGGGCAAGAGAAGCCGGCCCCGTGGTCGGCCTTGACTGGGCTTTCCAAGAGAGGAGGATCAATGAAGTCATTTCTGATCGCGGCGGTCGCCGTCGCTTCGGTGGCGCTAGCCGGCGCCGCACAGGCCAGCGAGGCGCTGGCCAAGGACAAGGGCTGCCTGACCTGCCACGCCTTGGACAAGAAGAAAATGGGGCCGGGCTTCAAGGAAGTTGCCGCCAAGTACAAGGGCAAGGCCGATGCAGAAGCGAAGATTGTCGGTGAGATCACTGCCGCCAAGGGCCACCCGAAAGTCAAGGCCAGCGACGACGAAGTCAAGACCCTGGTCAAGTGGATCCTGGCGATGTGATTGCCCGCCACCGGAGACCAGGAAGCCGGCGCAAGCCGGCTTTTTTGTTGCCCGTTGAGGCGGCGAGCCGGTCGCCGCAGCGCCGCGCTCTTCGGCGACGGTAGCGGCACCGAGTTGGCCCAACGTCCTGCGGTTGGCGGCGTCGTGGATGGATGCCACCGTGGGGCTTGATCTGGCGCAACCAATGCGCAGCGCGCGCCCAGCCGGCGCTTGTTTCCGCCGCCGCCGGTGCTATCTTGGAAACAAGAATCATTCTCGTTTGATTGCAGATGATCAGCGGCACATTGGCAAACCTCGCGCTGCGCACGCCGGCAGTGGTCGAATCGCTCGATCTCGACTTCGCGCTGCGCGAACGCCTGTTCGCATTGGGCGTGCGCGTCGGGCGCACGATCAATGTCGTGCGCCGCGTCGGCCGGCACGGTCCGCTGCAGGTGCGCGTCGATCACACTGACCTGATCCTGCGCGGCACGGAGGCGGCGAGGATCAGGGTCGCGGTGCTCCCCGCGGTGCGCCTTTAAGGAGCGAAGCGATGGGTACGCCCCGCAGTCGCTCGCGCATCGCGCTGGTCGGCATGCCGAACACGGGCAAGTCGACGCTGTTCAATCGGCTGACCGGGGTACAGGCGAAAGTCGCCAACTGGCCGGGCATGACGGTCGACCTGCTCAGCGCGCGCGTGATCCTCGGCGGGCGAATGGTCGAGCTGGTCGATCTGCCGGGGCTGTATTCGCTGCACGGCTTCGGCGAGGACGAGCGGCTGGTGCGGCACTTTCTCGAGCAGGAGCCGGTCAGCGCGCTGCTGCTGGTGATCAACGCCGTGCAACTGGAGCGACAGCTGCCGCTGGCGCTGCAGCTTGGCGCACTCGGCCGGCAAATGGTGGTCGCGCTGACGATGGCCGACGAGGCGCGGCGCCTCGGCATCCGCATCGATGCCCGGACGCTGTCGGCCCTGCTGAATGCGCCGGTGCACCTGGTCGACGGCAAGCACGGCCTCGGCGTCGCCCCGCTGAAGGCGACGCTGGAACGGATCGTTGCGCCGGCGCTGCCGGCGGCCTCGGCGCCGCCGGCCGAAGCCAGTGCCGCGCTGCGCGCCGACGATCGTTTCGAGGCCGAGGCGGCGCGCATCGCCGCCGCCGCGGTCGACATGCCGCATACGCTGCCGGAGCGGATCTCGGATCGCCTCGACCGCGTGCTGCTGCATCCGCTGGCCGGCGTGCCGCTGTTCTTCCTGTTGATGCTGCTGCTGTTCGAGGTGGTCTACGGCATCGGTCTGCCGCTGCAGGATGGCCTGCAATGGCTGATCGACGAGGGCAAGGCCGCCTGGCTGGCGCCGCTGCTGGCCGACGCCGCGCCGGCGCTGCGCAGTTTCTTGCTCGAGGGGCTGGTCGACGGCGTCGGCACCGTGCTGACTTTCCTGCCGGTGATCCTGGTGTTCTTCTTCGCCATGGCGCTGGTCGAGGACAGCGGCTATCTCGTGCGCGTCGCGTTCCTGATGGACCGCTGGATGGCGCGGCTTGGGCTCGACGGCCGTGCCTTCGTCATGCAGCTGATGGGCCTGGGCTGCAACGTGCCGGCGATCATGGGCACGCGGGTG
>JBFINI010000505.1:0-2517 GCA_041611275.1 Burkholderiaceae bacterium | reverse complement strand
GTCCTGCAGCGTACGCAGCTGCGCTAGGCTCATGTCCTTGGCCAGCACCGCGTACTGATAGACCCAGCCGACACCGGTGGCATCGGGACCGAGCTGCGGCGTCACGCCGCGCGGCATGCGGCCGGCGGCCGAGTTCAGGTACTCGAGCACGCGCGAGCGCGCCCAGTAGATGTCGGTGCCGTCGTCGAAGATCACGTAGATGAAGCTGGCGCCGAAGAACGAAAAGCCGCGCACGACCTTCGACTTCGGCACCGCCAGCATCGCGGAGGACAGCGGGTAGGTGATCTGATCTTCGACCACCTGCGGCGCCTGGCCCGGGTACTCGGTGTAGATGATCACCTGCACGTCGGATAGATCGGGCAGCGCATCGAGCGGCGTGCGGACGAGCGCGACGACGCCTGCGATCGTCACGAACAGCGTGGCCAGCAGCACCAGGAAGCGGTTGCGCGCCGACCATTCGATCAGTCGATTGAGCATCGCCGACCCCTAAGGTTTTTTCGCGTCGGCCTTGACCGACGCAGATTTGCCGCGTTCGAGCGAGACGATCACCCATTCGCCGGGCTGCCGCTCGACGAATTCGAAGGTAATCGCCGCGCCCGCTTGCAGGCCCTTCAGCAGGGTGTTGTGGCTGACGGCGAACTCCATCGTCATCGACGGCCACTTCAGGCTGGCGATCGGCCCATGTGCGATCGAAAGCACGTTCGCGGCGGCATCAATCTCCTGCACGGTGCCGGTGGCGCGGTGGCTGACCTTCGCTGTCGCCGGCGTCGTATTCAGCCCGCTCAGCGCCGCCTTCAGGTTGCTTTCCGAGTCGATCAGGAAGTTGGCCGAAACGACGACGTTCTCGCCTTCGCGCACGCCGTCGAGCACCTCCACGTATTCCTGTCCGCGCGCGCCGAGCTTGATCACGCGCGACTCGAAACGCCCTTCGCCTGTCTGCACCAGTACGACACGGCGCGTGCCGCTGTCGATGACGGCCGAGTTGGGCACGGCCAGCTTCGGTCCGTTGCCCTCGACGGCGATGATGACGTCAGCAAACATCGCCGGTTTCAGCAGGCCGCCGGGGTTGGCCAGCTCGATGCGCACCGGCACGGTGCGTGTCGGCGCCGACAGGGTCGGATAGACGAAGGTGACCCGGCCCTCGAATTTGCGCTCGGGATAGGCGTTGATGCTGACCTCGGCACGGCTGCCGTTGCGCACCATCGCAATGTCCTGCTCGAACACGTCGGCCAGCACCCAAATCCGCGACAGGTCGGCGATCTGGTACATCATCTCGCCGGGCATGAAGCGCATGCCCTGCAGTGCCTTCTTCTCCAGCACGATGCCGTTGACCGGGGAGCGGAACGTCAGCGTGCGCCGCGCGTCGCTGCCCGCGGCCAATGCGCGCAGATCAGCATCGGAAATGTCCCAGTTGCGCAGCCTCGTGAGGCTCGATTCGGCCAGTGTCTTCATGCTGGCTTGCGAATCGGGCGCGTCCTTCAGCGCCGCCACGCCGTTGATCGCCACCGCGTATTCGCGCTGTGCCGAGACGAGTTCCGGGCTGTACACCTCGAACAGCGGCTGGCCGGCCGCGACCGGCTGGCCGGTCGAATTGACGTGCAGCTTCTCGACCCAGCCTTCGAATTTCGGCGCGATGGCGAAGACGCGCCGCTCGTCGACCTCGACGCGCCCGGCCGCGCGCACGGAGCGGTCGAGCCTGTGGCGATGGACGAGTTCGGTGCGCACGCCGAGTTTCTGCACGCGGTCGGGGCTGATCTTGATGTCCGAGCCGCCCGAGGCCGGCGCGTCGTCTTCGTACACGGCGATGTAGTCCATCCCCATCGGGTCCTTCTTCGGCGTCGGCGACGTATCGGGCAGGCCCATCGGGTTGCGGTAATAAAGCAGCTTGCGAGCCGGCTTGGCGGTGACCGCGGGGGCCTCGGCTGCGGCGGTGTTGGACGCCGCGGTCCCGATGGCCGCCGGCGCGGTGGCCGGCGCCGGCGCGTCATGCGCGCCTGTACCCTGCCGTTGGCCCCACCAGTAGCCGGCGGCCGCCATCGCGGCCAGTGCGCCGACCAGCGCGACCCCGCGCAGAACTTGTGGCGTGCTCATAACTCTTCTCCGATCAGACGTTCGATTTCAGCCAGGCGCATCTGCGCCTCGAATTGGGTTTTGACGATCGACAGTCGTGCCTGCCGAACCTGCCGCTCGGCCTCGAGCAGCGTGGCGAAGTCGACCTTGCCGTTCTCGTAGGCGGCCAGCGCCGCCTGCAGGTTGATGCGCGCCTGCGGCAGCAACTGCGTGTCGAGGAGATGGTTCATTTCCTGTGCGGCGCGCAGTTGCGCCAGCGCCGTGCCGAGTTCGCCGAGCGCGCGCTGCAGCGTTGCCTCGCGCTTGGCTGTCGCCGCGGCGACCATTGCCTCGGCCTCCCGCTCTTGCGCGCGGCGCGTGCCCTGCTACAGCGGGATCGTGACCTCAAACATCAGTTCCCAGTCGGCCAACCGGTTGCGCTTCTGGATCGGTGACAGTGCGAGCGCG
>JBFINI010000504.1:0-2527 GCA_041611275.1 Burkholderiaceae bacterium | reverse complement strand
GTCGGCAGCGCGATGGCGATGCCCGATGCGCACTGGGGCTACGGCTTTCCGATCGGCGGCGTGGCGGCGTTCGATCCCGCGGCCGGCGGCATCATCTCCGCGGGCGGGGTCGGCTTCGATATTTCCTGCGGCATCCGCTGCCTGCGTACCGATCTCACGCTGCCCGACATTGCGCCGAAGCTCGAATCGCTGGCCGAGCGGCTGTTCCGCGCGATTCCCGCCGGCGTCGGCGTCGAGGGTGACCTGAAGCTGTCGATCGACGAGCTCGATGAGGTGATGCGCGACGGCGCGCAATGGGCCGTGCGCAAGGGCTATGGCTCGGGCAACGACCTGCCGTATGTCGAGGAACATGGCCGCGTCGCTGGCAGCGTGCCGGAGAACGTGTCGTCCACGGCGAAGAAACGCCAGCGCGGCGAGATGGGTACGCTCGGCTCGGGCAATCACTATCTCGAAGTGCAGGTGATCGACCGCATCGACGACATGCACGCGGCACAGGCCTTCGGCATTGGCGAAGGACAGATCGTCATTTCGATCCACTGCGGCTCGCGCGGCCTCGGCCACCAGATCGGCACCGACTATCTGGTGAGCCTGGCCAAGGCCGCCGGCCGGCTCGGCATCCAGCTGCCCGACCGAGAACTGGCCTGCGCGCCGATCGCCTCGCCCGAAGGCGAGGCTTACATCGGCGCGATGAACGCGGCGATCAATGTGGCGCTGGCCAACCGGCAGATCCTCACGGCGCTGACCCGCGAAACGGTGCACGAGCTGTTCCCCTCGGCGGTGATCGAAACGCTGTTCGACGTCTCGCACAACACCTGCAAGCCGGAGACGCACGTCGTCGACGGCCATCGTCGCCGTCTGTACGTGCATCGCAAGGGTGCGACCCGCGCCTTTGGTCCCGGGCATCCGGATCTGCCGCCGCGCTATCGCGAGGTTGGCCAGCCGGTGATCATCGGCGGCAGCATGGGCACTGGCTCGTACATCCTCGCCGGCACCGCACAGGCTGAACAGCGCTCGTTCAGCTCGGCCAGCCACGGCGCTGGCCGGCAGATGAGCCGTCATCAGGCGCTCAAGCAATGGCATGGCCGGCAATTGATCGACGAATTGCGCAGCCACGGCATCCTGATCCGCACGCGCTCGATGCGTGGCGCTGCCGAGGAAGCGCCGGGCGCCTACAAGGACGTCGATGCCGTAGCTCAGGCCACTGAAGGTGCCGGGCTGGCGCGGCGCGTAGCCTTTCTGCGGCCAAAGGTCTGCGTCAAGGGCTGAGCGATGGAAGTTCGCATCCCGCCGCATGATCTCGCCGGAACGCTGATCTTGTTGGCCGAATCGACCGCAGTCGTGGCCTTCGCCCATGGCAGCGGTTCCAGCCGCCTCAGCCCGCGCAACCGGCAAGTCGCGGCAAGGCTGCACGATGAGCGCCTGGGTACGCTGTTGTTCGACCTGCTGAGCCCGTCGGAAGCCGACGATCGGCGCAACGTATTCAATATCCCCTTGCTGGCGCAACGACTGATCGAGGCGATCGACTGGCTGCAGCGGCGCGCCGAAACCCGCTCGCTGCCAGTCGGACTGTTCGGCGCCAGCACCGGCGCCGCGGCTGCACTGGTCGCCGCCGCACAGCGATCCGCAGCGGTTGCCGCTGTCGTCTCGCGCGGCGGCCGTCCCGACCTGGCCGGCGCAACGTTGCCGTCGGTTCAGGCGCCGACGTTGCTGATCGTCGGCAGCGCCGATGTCGAGGTGCTGCGGCTGAACCAGGCCGCCGCGCGACAGTTGCACTGCGTGTGTGAACTGGTCGAAGTGCCGCACGCCACGCACCTGTTCGAGGAGCCCGGCACGCTCGAACAGGTCGCCGACCTGGCTGCCGCCTGGTTCGCCCGGCACTGCCGGCCGGCCGCTTCGCGCTAAAGGCTGGAGAGCCGTCGCGCGCCGGCAGCGGTTCGATTCAGCTGCGTACGATCAGCAGCGGCGTATCGCACTGGGCGGCCACGCGCGTGGCGACCGAGCCGAGCACGGCGGCCTTGAAGCCGCCGTAACCGTGCGAACCCAGCACCAGCACGTCGAGGTTCTTCTTCGCGTAGGCGGCAATCTGTCGCCCTGGCAGGCCGGCCAGACGCACTTCGTCGGCCTTCACTTTCGCTTTGTCGAGCAGCCGGCGCGCCGGCGCAACCGCGCGCTCGAAGGCGTCGTCCTGCATGCGCTTGATCTCGTCGTCGGTGAACGTCGGCACCGCAACGCCACCGAGATCGGCCACCACCGGCGTGATGAAGTCGGGCACGACGTGAATCAGCCGCATCCGCGCCTTGGCACCAAAGAGGTCGCGCTGCTGGAGCGCGAACTTCACGGCCGTCAGCCCGAACTTGCTGCCGTCGATGGCAATGCCGACATTCATCGCGTCACCGCGCGGAGCGCGCGCGCCACGCAGCACAAGTGCCGCCCGGCGCGTCCGCGCCAGCACGCCGTTGGTCACCGAACCGAAGATCAGGCCGCGAAACTCCGAGTACCCGTGCGCACCGATGACGATCAGATCGAC
>JBFINI010000503.1:0-2538 GCA_041611275.1 Burkholderiaceae bacterium | reverse complement strand
GGATTGAAATGCACCGGCACCGTCACCTTGGGGCCGGTCATGGTCTCGAAGGTGGCGGGCGTGTCGACGAGGTCGTCGGGGAATTCGGGCATGGCCAGCCTCAGCTAACGAGCACCAGGCCCTCGTGGGCCAGATGCAGTTCCTCGATGCCGATCTCGCTGCCCTTGGCATTGAGGTCGGCGGCCTTGAACTTGACCGGCATCGCGCGGCGCAGGGCCCAGCGCACCACCGGCTCGTTCGCGCTGTTGCGCATCTCGATCTCGACCTGCAGGCGGTAGGCGTAGGCGCCGGCACCGACCTTGGCGAACCAGTTCCACAGGTCGCGGGTGTCGGTCATGCCGCGCTTGAGCACCACGGTGGCGAAGCTCACCTGGCCGGCGCGCTGCACCGCGCCGTAGTTGCTGCCGCCCACCTTGATCACCTTGGGCTCCATCGTGGCTTCCAGGCCGGTGCACTCGGAGAACGCCCCCCGGCACAGGGCTACGTCGTCACCGCTCGCGTTGGCGAGAGACTGCTGGGTGAAACTGACGTGGAAGCGGAAGACATGGAGCGGGATGTCCTTCATCACGCCACCTCCCGCACCGGCACGCCCGGCGTTTCCGACAGGCCGCCACCGGTGAGATCGAGTACCACGGTGATGCGCTCGACCGCCGCCACCGGCAGGATGCTGATCTCGGCGCGCAGGCGGCCGTTGTCGAGGTCGTTCTGGCTCATGGTGCTGCGATCGCAGCGCACGCTGAAAGCCTCCTCCGGCGAGGCGCCGCCCAACCCGCCTTCACGCCAGAAGGCGGTCAGCAGCTGCCCGAGACTGCGCTCGATGCGCTGCCAAAGTGCCGGTCCGCTGGCTTCGAACAGCGCGGCGTCGCCGGTGCGTCGGGCAGCCCGCAACACCGCGCCCAGCAGTCGGCTCACCCCGCCGGCGCGCCAGGCTTCGTCGGCGCTGGCGGTGACGTCCGACTGCAACGCCCAGCCCTCGGGCGAAGGCGCGATCACGCACACCCGGCGCGCGAGGCGGTCGGACGGCGTCTCCGCCATGCCGCTCCAGGCGAGCACGGGTTCGCTGCCCGAAACCGCAGCGAGCCGGGTGCCGGCGACCGACCGGAAGGTGCCGCGCGCCAGCGCGTTGGTCGCCAGCAGGCCGGTGAGCAGACCCTCGGGCGCCTCCAGCGCTCCCGGCAGGTCGGCACTGTGACGCGTCCTGATCCATGGCCAGGCCAGCTGCACGAAGGCGCTTGCCACGGCTCGCCCGCCGTTGCTGCTGTCCGGTGCTGCAAGTACGCCGGCGTTCTCCAGATAGGCGTGGAAGTCGGCCTGCGCCCAGGCGTCGGCATTGCGGGCGTCCTCCATCGGCAGTGGCAGTGCCGCCACCAGCAGCATCTCGCGGTGCAGCCGGGCAAGGCGTTCGCGGGCGGTGCCGAGGGCATTGCGCCAGGCGATGAAACCGTCGTGATCGGCACGCGGAGGCGCCAGGTCGCGCAGGCCGACATCCTGCTCCACCGGCGCGGCGGTGGTGCTCGAGCACTCGACGAAGACCTCGGGCGAGCTGGGCGGCTCGATCGCGACATCTACGATCGCGGGTTCCGCCGCACAGATGTCGGCGAGATCCGGCAGGCACAGCAGCGTCACCTCGGGCAGGCCGGCGAGATGACCGATGCCGACCCAGCTCGCCGGGTCCATCGGCACCGCGTTGGGCGCAAGCAAGGCTGCGAGGCGGGTCGTCCGCTGCGCGGCGCGGCTGCCGGCGGGCTCCAGGTAGGGCCACGGGTCGCCGCTGCGCACGATCACCGCGCGTCGCCCGCCATTGGCAAAGAAGCTGCGCACGGCTGCGCCAAGGTAGCCGGCGCAGCGCCGCCCGCCCCTGCCGACCGGGCGTGCATCCCAGGCGAACAAGCCGTCGAATGCGTTCCAGCTCTCGACCACCACCGGCAATTGCAGCAAGGCCTCGACCGCCGAATCCGGCCGCGCCCACGGGCCGTCGATCCAGCGCGCCTCGGCCAGTGCCGCACGCACGCTGGCAGGCAGCGCGGTCGACCGTCGTGCCACGTAGCCCACGAAGCAGGCCACGTCCACCCGGTTCTGGTCGGGGGCGAGTGCCGGCGGCGCAAGTTCGAAGGAGAGGCCGTTCATGCGCCCTTCCTCCGTACACGGTCGAAGACATGCGATCCGGCCTGTTGGCGTTCGCGCATCATGAGCTCCGTCGCCTAGGCCTGGATCTCGAAGCCTTCGGCGGCAAGCACGATCTCTTCCATCGCCACGTCGCCGCCGCCCTTGCCGGCCAGCGTCGGGCCGGTGTACTTCATCGGGATGCAGCCGCGCAGCAGCCAGGTGCGCACAGGGTTATGGGCCTCGTCGAGCAAGGTCACGGCGACCGTCTTCTGTGCGGCCGGGCCGGCGGTGCGGGTTTCGTCGATCCACGACCACAGACTGTCGAAGTTGACGATGCCGCGCTTGAGTGTGACGTCGCTCACCTTGTGCACGCCGGCCACCTTGCGCACGTGGTTCTCCTTGTCGTTGCCCGAACGGTACTCGGCCACGGTG
>JBFINI010000502.1:0-2544 GCA_041611275.1 Burkholderiaceae bacterium | reverse complement strand
GACGCTGGGCAAAGCTGCGATAACCGGCAAGCAGCGATTCCGGCGCGCCCTGCGGCAGATTGGCCAGCAGCACGTTGCGGATGAAGTCGAGCACGCTCGGGTCGGCGGCACGGCCGCGCCGCCGCGCGCGGCCGATCGCCCAGTCGATGAAGCGCCGATCCTGCGCGCTCGGTTTCTCGACCAAGTAGGTGCGATAGACGGGAAAACAGGCGACGACTTCGGCGAGCGCCAGCCGCAGCGAATTGAGCGTGAAGTCGCGGGTGCGCCGGTCGGCACGCGCCAGCCGCAGCAGCGCGTTGGCCAGCACGGTCAGCTCGCCGGACAGGCTGGAAGCCATGACGATGCGGCGGCAGCGATAGGCAAGCTCCTCGAAATCCTCGGCCTCGTCGCCGACGAACGCGCGCCAGGCGCGATCGAGCCGCGACTTGGCGCCGGGATCAATGAACAACCCGTTGACAACGTTGGTGAAGCGGTAGCCGGTGGTGCCGTGCAGGGCCCAGTCCGACGGCAACTGCTCGTGCGGCGCGATGATCTTCTCGGCGAGCACGTAAAGTGGCCAGGCCGGCGCGCCTTCCTCGCCAGCAACGACGGCGCCCGGATAGCCGACCAGCTGCGCGTAGCGCTCCTGCAGCCGGCGGAAATAGCCGGCCGGATCGAGCAGGCCGTCCGGGTGATCGATGCGCAGGCCGTCGACCTTGCCGCTGGCGGCCAGGTCGAGCACCAGCCGATGGGTCGCATCGAAGACCTCGAGCCGCTCCATGCGCAGCGCCGCCAGCTCGTTGATGTCAAAGAAACGCCGGTAGTTGATCTCGTCGGCGGCCACGCGCCAGTAGGCGAGCCGGTAGGCCTGCACGTCGATCAGCTCGTCGAGCGCGGTGAAGCTCGCGCGGTCATCCGGTGCGCCGTTGATTGCCGTCACCGCCCGCTCGATGGCCTCGGCCAGCGTCGGGAACTCGCGCACCAGCCGCGACAGCTGCCCCTTGTGCACCTCCTTGTCGCGATGGCGCTCGGCGTGCTGCGCGCCGTCGCCGGCGTCGCGCACGGGCAGGTGGCTGAGCGCGGCGGCAAGACTGGCCAGCGCGTCGGCGGCTGCCTGCGGCATCGTGTTCGGCGTCGCCAGGCGCAAGGCTGACGTGAGCAGGCGCGGATAGGTGACCGGGTCGATCGGCAGCCGATGTTCGAAGTAGCGCAGCACGAAGCTGCCGTTGCCCGGTTCGAAGCCGAGCTTCAGCTCGCCGCGCTCGAGTACCACGCCGTACTGATCGCCGAGGATCGGCAGCAGCACCTTGCCGGTCAGCGCTGGATCGCTGGAGGTCCAGTCGATGTCAAAATACTCGGCGAACATCGAGGCGGCGCCGTTTTCGAGTACGTCGAGCCACCAGCCGTTGTCGCCGCCAAGCACGCCCATGTGGTTGGGCACCACGTCGATAAGCAGGCCCATGCCGTGGCTGCGCAGCGTGGCGACCAGATGCTCGAAATCGTCGCGGTTGCCGATTTCCGGGTTCAGCGCGTTGTGGTCGACGATGTCGTAGCCATGCCGGCTGCCGGCGCGGGCGCGCAGGAATGGTGAGCAGTACAGGTGGCTGACGCCCAGCTGCGCCAGGTAAGGCACGCGGGCGGCGGCATCGCGGAAAGTGAATTCGCGATGCAGCTGCATGCGATAGGTTGCGCGCGGAATGACCGCCTTGATCGCATCGGAGCGTCGCGGCACCGCCACCTGGCCACGACCGCGCTCGCGCTCAAACATGCGCGTCAGTTCGGCGAAGCGCTCGTCGGCCGGCCAGCGCTCGAGCAGCAGCGGCAGCTTGCGCTGCCAGTTCGGATGGGCGTCAGTCGTGCCGGGCTGGTTGATCTGCTCACGCACCTCGAGCACGTCCTCGAGCTGCGTCAGAACGATCTTCGACGGGCTGCGCGCCAGATACTGGTGCAGCGCGCGGCAGAACGGTGAGGTCATCTTCGGAATCGACACCGGGCTGACCGTTGCCTCCGGCGGTAGAAGGTGCTCGCGCTCGAGCGCCAGCAGCAGCCGCGCGCGATCCTGGGCGCGCTCGATCACCTGCCGCTGGCGCAGCTCGGGCTTTGGAAACAGGTCGAGTCTCGCCCGCAGCTCGAGATCGTGACCGTCCCACCAGCCGGCCAGCGTTGGCAGGTCGTGGGTGGCGCCAGCCACCAGCGCCTGCGTCTCAAATTCGGTCGGCGCCAGGAATCCGCCCTGCGCGTCGCGCTCGAAGTACAGAAGCCGGTACGACAGCACGCCGCTGGCGGCGAGCTTGGTCAGCACCTCGGGCGGCACGGTGCCCAGGTCTTCGCCGATGACCAGGCAGCGGTTGCGGTGGCTCTCGAGCCGAACGATCGCCAGCAGGTCGTCGAACGGGTAGTGCACGTAGGCGCCGTGCGCGGCGTCAGCCCCCTCGGCAATCCAGTACAGCCGCGCGAGCGCCATCACGTGGTCGATGCGCAGCACCCCCGAGTGCTGCATGTTGGCGCGCAGCGTGGCGATGAATGGTGCGTAGGCGGCATCGAGCAGCCGCTGCGGAATCAGCG
>JBFINI010000501.1:0-2548 GCA_041611275.1 Burkholderiaceae bacterium | reverse complement strand
TGTTCATCTACTACTCGATGTTCGGCTTCCAGCGCGTCGGCGATGCGATCTGGGCCGCTGCCGATTCGCGCAGTCGCGGCTTCCTGCTCGGCGCCACCGCCGGCCGCACCACGCTCGCCGGCGAAGGACTGCAGCACCAGGACGGCACCAGCCAGCTGATCGCCAGCACGGTGCCGAATTGCCGCGCCTACGATCCTTGCTTCGCGTACGAGCTGGCGCTGATCCTCGCGGACGGCATGCGCCGCATGCTCACCGCGCAGGAAGACGTGTTCTATTACGTCACCGTGATGAACGAGTCCTATGCACAGCCGAGTAACCCCGCCGACGTGCGCGACGGCGTGCTGCGCGGGCTGTATCGGCTGCGGTCCAGCAACAAGGGCGCGGCGCGCGTGCGGCTGCTCGGCAGCGGTACCATCCTGCGCGAAGCGCTGGCGGCCGCCGAACTGCTGGAGAACGAATTCGCCATTGGCGCCGACGTGTACTCGGTGACCAGCTTCACCGAACTGCGGCGCGACGCGATGGCGCTCGAGCGCGCGCGCCGGCTTGGCGAAACACCGGGGCAAGCATGGATCGAACAGCAACTGCCAGCCAACGGCACGCCGATCGTCGCCGCCAGCGATTACGTTTCCGCGTTGCCCGACCTGATCCGGCCGTGGCTGCGCGACCGCTATGTCGTGCTCGGCACCGACGGCTTCGGCCGCTCGGACACGCGAGCCAATCTGCGCCGCTTCTTCGAGGTCGATCGGCAGGCGATCGCCGTGGCAGCGCTGTCAGTCCTTGACCCGGCACTGGCGAAAACCACTGCTGCGCGTTTCGGCCTCGACGCGGCATCGACCGCACCCTGGCAACGCTGAGCCTGGCGCCCTCGCGTCGCAGCGTTGTGTCACGGCGTGGACGGCGCCGCCACTTGTTGCGACTGAATTCGCACGCACCGGCGCAGTGACGCAGTCGTCGTGACACTGCATAGCAATGCACATGGCAGTGCAGCAAGAAATGCTTGTGAATGCTTGTTGATTTCAGTGGGTTGTACCGATGACACTGCGCCGTCCTGCAACCGGCGCAGCACGACATCCACTGGCATGGCGGGTCCACCCGCAGTCTTGCGGAGCCGCACACTTGGCCGAGCAGCGATGACTCACTCAGTGCACCGCCAGCAAACGGCTCGACCGCCATTTGCTGGCAATCCCGCAACAGTGGCGCTGCGTTAAATATTGCCTTCACTGCAAACCGCGCGTACTTTCCCGCCCACTGTAACGGTCGAAGGGCACACCCGCCGCGAGGCGGGGCCGCAAAACCACAGCTCTTGCTCGTAGAAAGAAAAGACAAGAGGGCTGGGTTGCCTCGGGAGGGACCGAGGTGCACTTGCAATGGGTGCATCGATAGAACTTCCTGCAGTTGAGTCAGTCGGGCGCCTGTTCCGGGATTTGTGATCCCGCAATACCGGCGCCCGACCAGTTCCGAACGATCAGTCGATCAATTCGTATCTCAACTGTTCAGGAGGAATCATGCGTAGGAAGCGTTTGCTGGCCTTGACGGCCGCCGCTGCCATCACCGCGTTCGCATCGATATCGCTGCCGAACGCCGCGTTCGCCGAAGAAGACGTCCAGGCGAAGGCCAGCGGAAAGGACCGAGCATCGAACAACGTCTACGTCGTGCGGATGGCCGGGCAACCGGTCGTCGCCTACGACGGCGACATCCGGGGCTACGCGGCGACGCGGCCGGCCAAGGGCAGCAAGATCAATCCGATCGACGGCAAAGTGGCACGCTACAAGGACTATCTGGCCTCGCGGCACGACGCAGCACTCGCTGGAGCCGGCGGCGGCCGAAAGCTGCAAAGCTATGGCTACGTCTTTAACGGCTTCGCGGCCGAACTAACGGCCGAGCAGGCACAGAAACTCGCGCAGACCAGCGGCGTGCTCGCGATCACCAAGGATGAGCTGGTCGACGCGGATACCTCGTCGACGCCGGCTTTCCTTGGCCTGAACGCGCCCGGCGGCCTGTGGGATCAACTCGGCGGCGTCGGCCGTGCCGGTGAGAACATCATCATCGGCATCATCGACAGCGGCATATGGCCCGAGAGTGCAAGCTTCTCCGACCGCACCGGCAGCAACCCGAACGGCGTGCCCGGCAAGCTCGATTACCAGCAAATCCCCGGCTGGCACGGCCGGTGCAAACCCGGCGAGCAGTTCAATGCCTCGCACTGCAACCAGAAACTGATCGGTGCGCAGTATTTCAACGCCGCCTGGGGCGGCAATGCCGGCATCGAGGCGCAGCGGCCGTGGGAATTCACCTCGGCGCGCGACTATAACGGTCACGGCACGCATACGGCATCGACTGCCGGCGGCAACAGCGGCGTGCAGGCGACCGGGCCTGCGTCGGTGTTCGGAGCGATCAGCGGCATCGCGCCGCGCGCCCGCATCTCCGCTTACAAGGCGCTGTGGTCAACGCAGGATGGCTCAACCGCCAGCGGCTTTACCTCGGATCTCGTCGCCGCGATCGACCAAGCCGTTGCCGACGGCGTCGACGTCATCAACTATTCGGTCTCCGG
>JBFINI010000500.1:0-2554 GCA_041611275.1 Burkholderiaceae bacterium | reverse complement strand
GGATTGGCGGTGAAGTGCTCGTTCTCGACGCCGCCGAAGTAGGGGAACGACACCGGGGTGGTGGCCAGCTGCCCGCCGAGATTGGCCTCGAGCAGCGACAGCGCGAGCTTGACCTCCTCGTTGCTGCGCGCCTCGCGGCGCTCGAGGTTCCACTTGCCCTTGTTGTCGCCGTCCTCGCCCCAGCGAAAGCCGATCGAGCCGTTCGGCAGCACGACCTTGCCGCTGGCTTCCTCGACAGCGACGGTCTTCCATTCCGGGTTGTTGTTCTGGCTCAGCTTGTCGTCGAAATCGCTGGCCCGCACGTAGCGGTCGGCGACGAAGCGATCGCCGTCCTTCTTCAGCCGCACCAGCAGCGGCAGGTCGGTGTACTGGCGCGCGTACTCGGTGAAGTACTCGGATTTCTTCTCGCCGAGGTGGAATTCCTTCAGGATCACGTGCCCGAGCGCCATGCCGAGCGCCGCATCGGTGCCCTGCTTAGGGTGCAGCCACACGTCGGAGAGCTTGGCGACCTCGGAATAGTCCGGCGTGATGGCCACCGTTTTCGCGCCCTTGTAGCGGACTTCGGTGAAGAAGTGCGCGTCGGGCGTGCGCGTCTGCGGCACGTTGCTGCCCCAGGCGATGATGTAGGTCGAGTTGTACCAGTCGGCCGATTCCGGCACGTCGGTCTGCTCGCCCCAGATCTGCGGGCTCGACGGCGGCAGGTCGCAGTACCAGTCGTAGAAGCTCATGCACACGCCGCCGATCAGCGACAGGTAGCGTGAGCCCGCCGCATAACTGACCATCGACATGGCCGGGATCGGCGAGAAGCCGATCACGCGGTCGGGGCCGAAGTTCTTCACCGTGTAGGCGTTGGCGGCGGCGATGATCTCGTTGACTTCATCCCAGCTCGAGCGGATGAAGCCGCCCATGCCGCGCTTGCTCTTGTATTCGGCCGCCTTGCTGGGATCCTCGACGATGCTCTGCCAGGCGTCGACCGGATCCTTGCCTTTGCGCGCTTCGCGCCACAGGCGCACCAGGCGGCCGCGCACCATCGGGTACTTCACGCGGTTGGCCGAATACAGGTACCAGGAGTAGCTGGCGCCGCGCGAGCAGCCGCGCGGCTCATGGTTCGGCATATCGGGCCGCGTGCGGGGGTAGTCGGTCTGCTGGGTTTCCCAGGTGACGATGCCGCCCTTGACGTAGATCTTCCAGCTGCACGAGCCGGTGCAGTTGGTACCGTGCGTCGAGCGCACGATCTTGTCGTGCTGCCAGCGCTTGCGGTAGCCGTCCTCCCAGCGGCGGTCCTCCTGGGTGACGACACCGTGCCCATTGGCGAAAGGCAACTTGTCTTTGGTGAAGAACAGCAGGCGGTCGAGGAAGTTGCTCATCAGGTGCTCCGTGATACGTGATCGGTGATTCGTTGTTTCGTATCGTCTTCAATTCACTCCGCGAGGCCGATCCGCGCGCCGCGATCCGTCCAACGGATCACGGGACGCGGACCGGCGCTCACGGGTTCTTCACATAGGCGTTCTTGCGCAGATAGAACCACCAGTTGATCAGCAGGCAGGCGGCATAGAAGGCGGCGAAGCCGTACATCGCGACCTGCGGCGTGCCGGCGCGCACCTGCTGGCCGATCACCAGCGGCGCGACGAAGGCGCCGTAGGCGGCCACGGCCGAGGTCCAGCCAAGCACCGGGCCGGCCTGCTCGCGGTTGTAGATGATCCCGATCGTGCGGAACGTCGAGCCGTTGCCGATGCCGCTGGCGGCGAAGATGACGATGAACAGCGCGATGAAGACGAAGAAGTACTGCTCCGGCGTCTTCGAGCCGTAGGCGAGCATCATCACGTAGCCGACCGCCGCCGAGGCGATGACCATGACGATCGAAATGACCTGGGTGACGATCGAGCCGCCGACCTTGTCCGAGATCCAGCCGCCGAGCGGGCGGATCAGCGCGCCGACGAAGGGGCCGATCCAGGCGTAGGTCAGCGCACTCGGTGCATTGGGGTTGGCAAGGTGCTGCCAGGCGCCATCGGCGCCCTGCACGTGCGAGAAGCCGAAGATCACCGTGATCGCCAGCGGCAGCGCCATCGAAAAGCCGATGAACGAGCCGAAGGTGACGATGTACAGCGCGGTCATCGCCCAGGTGTGCTTGTCGTTGAAGATTGCGAACTGCCGCTGCAGGTTCGGTTTCATGTCGCCGAAGGCCACCAGCTTCATCGCGAACAGCGTGGCGACGATGATCAGCGGCAGCGCGATCCACATGTTGAGCACGCCGATGCCGGTCGGCGCCGGCAGGAACAGGTACAGACCGATGGCCGAGGTGATCAAGGCCACGCCGTACAGCAGCAAGATGCGGCCGAAGGCCCGCGACGTCGAGCCGATGTGCGGCGAGATCGGCACCAGGTTGTTCATGCCGAACCAGCCGGCAAAGGCCAGCGGCACCAGCAGCAGCAGCCACACAAAGCCGGCGTTCTGGATGTAGGTCGGTGTTCCGGCGTCGATCTTGCCGATCAGCGTGCCGGAGGGCTTGACCAACGTCATCGGGTCACCGCCGAGCGCACCGAAGATCGCGGTC
>JBFINI010000499.1:0-2563 GCA_041611275.1 Burkholderiaceae bacterium | reverse complement strand
GTGACCGCATCGGCGAGCGCAAAGACGCGGTCGATATCGTGCTCGACCAGCAGCACCGGCACATCGGAAGAAATGGTCTTGATCAACTGGCCGACGCGATCGCGCTCGGCCGCCGCCAGCCCAGCCAACGGCTCGTCGAGCAGCAGCACGCGCGGCCGGGTGGCCAGCGCCAGCGACATGTCGAGTAGCCGCTGGCCGCCGTAGGACAGCGAGGCGGCCTCGGCCGCCTCGACGCCGCCCAACCCCATCGTGCGGATGATTTCTCCGCTCTCGTGATTGACGTTGCCGAGTTTGGCGGCGTCGGTCCAGATGCCGAAGCGGGCGGGGTCGCGCGCCTGCACGGCCAGCCGGACGTTCTCGCCGACCGACAGCGTCGGAAAGAGATTCGTGATCTGGAACGAACGGCCGATGCCGGCGCCGGTGATGGCATTGGGTGACATGCCGGCGATCGAAGTGCCGGCCAGACGGATGCCGCCTTTGTCCGGCGTGAACATGCCGGAGATCAGGTTAAACGCGGTTGTCTTGCCGGCGCCGTTGGGCCCGATCAGCGCGTGCAGGCTGCGATCCTTCACGCGCAGATCGACACCCTGCACCGCGTGGATGCCGCCAAAGCTCTTGACCAGACCGCTGACTTCGAGGATCGCGCCGCCCGAATGCGCGGCCGGCTGGAGGAAATCGGGCAGGGCAACCGTACCTGCCTGCCGCTTCGACATCGCGGCCTCGCCGATGATCTTCTTTCGCCACGGCGCGGTCAGCAGTTCGTACAGGCCGACCAGCCCGCGCGGTGAAAAGACGATGAAGGCGACGAACAGCAGACCGAAGTACAGCAGCCAGTTCTCGGTGACGCGCGACAGGTTGTCGCGAAAGATGACGAAGAACAGCGCGCCGAGCGCCGGGCCGAGAAACGAGCGCATGCCGCCGATGATCACCATCGCCAGCAGTTCGCCGGAGAAGGCCACCGAGATCGGCTCGGCCGAGGTCATGCGGTTGTTGAACAGCAGCAGCATGCCGGCCAGCGCGGTCAGGCAGGCCGAGGCGACGAAGGCGAGCAGCTTGTAGCCGTCGGTGGCATAGCCGATAAAACGCGCACGCTGCTCGTTCTCGCGGATGGCGATCAGCACCGTGCCCACCGGCGAACGATGGAAGCGCCATAGCCCATAAACGGCGGCCAAACCAACACTGGCCACCAGCATGTAGTAGTTCCACGCGCTTTCGAACGACACGCCGACGAATTCCGGTCGCGTGATGCCGCCGAGACCGTTTTCGCCGCCGGTGACTTCGGTCCAGCGGAAGGCGATCGTGTACAGCATCGCCGAAAGTGCCAGCGTCAACAGCGCAAAGTACACGCCGCGTCGGCGCAGGATCAGGAAGCCGAACACAGTGGCTGCCGCCAGCACGATGCCGAGCCCGGTGGCCAGCGGCAGGAAGAACGAGTCCGGAAACAGCTTCAGCTGCGCCAGAGCCGCCGCGTAGGCGCCCAGGCCGAACCAGGCGCCATGACCGAACGAGGTCAGGCCCGTATAGCCGACCAGGATGTTCAGCGCCATGCAGGCCAGCGCAAAGATCACGACCTCGGAGGCGGAGGTCACGCCGAGCCCGATCGAAGTCAGCGCGAACGGCAGCGCCAGCAAGGCCAGCGCGGCGATCAGGAGATCGCGATGGCGCGGCATCTTCTACTCGAATCGCTGAATGCGTTCGCCGAACAGTCCGCGCGGCCGCACCAGCAGCACGAGCAGCATCAGCAGGTAGATGGCTGCCTCGGAATATTCCGGGTAGCCGATCGCGGTCACCACACCCTTGGTGACGCCGACGATGACCGCGGCGATCACGACGCCCCAGAACGAGCCTAGCCCGCCGATCACCACCACCACGAAGGCCGACGTGATGATGTCGGCGCCCATCGCCGGGTGGATGGAGAAAATCGGCGCCAGCATGACGCCAGCCAGCCCGGCCAGGCCGACGCCAAGAAAGGCGACCGCCGCCATGTACGGCGCCAGTGAAATGCCCATCGCGCCGACCATGTCCGGGTTCTGTACGCCGGCGCGTACGACGCGACCGAAGGGTGTCTTCTGCAGCAGCAGCCACAAGCCGGCCACACAGGCCACCGCGACGCCCAGCACCAACGCGCGATAGATCGGGTAGATGAAATCGCCGACGATGATCAGACCGCGCAGCGCCGGCGGAATCGACCACGACAGCGGCGGCGCGCCGAAGATCATCCGCAGCGACTGCTCGGCGACCATTGCCAGTCCGAAGGTGAGCAGCAGCGACAGCGCCGGGTCGACCTTGTAGAAGCGACGGAACAGCAGCCGCTCGATGACAACACCGAGCAGCCCGACCAGCACCGGCGAGATCAACGCCGCGCCGGCGAAGCCCAGTTGCGCGCCGATGGTGACTGCGAGATAGGCGCCGATGGCGTAGAACGCGCCGTGCGCCAGATTGACGATGCCGCCGAGCGAAAAGATCAGCGACAGGCCGAGTGCGATCAGCAGGTAGTACGCACCCGCCAGCAGGCCGTTGAACAGATGCTGGATGAACAGCACGGAGTACCTAACTGCGAAGC
>JBFINI010000498.1:0-2565 GCA_041611275.1 Burkholderiaceae bacterium | reverse complement strand
GGGTCGTGGCAGAAGAAGCAGTTCATCGCGTGGTTGACGTTCTTGACCAGGTCGACCACCTTCGAGGTGCGGCTCCACGTGGCCGTCGGCACCGGGTCCCCCATGTAGGCCCAGTCGAGGATGAGATCCTGCGACTTGCACGACCAGCACACCGGATTGGCGGCCGGCGCAGTGCCCGGCTTGAAGACCTTCTGATCGCTGTTGTCCGGGTAGTTGTCCTTGATCACGTCCCAGACCTTGAAGTTGCCCTCTTTGGTCAGGTACTGCCAGCCATCCTTGGCCTCGAAGCGGCCGCCGAAGGCACGGTCGACGACGAACTGGTCGAGCACCATGAACATGTGCGAGCGTGCCTCGTTGTGCTCGCGCGTGAAGCCGTGCGGCGCCATCAGCTTGTCCCAGGCCGGGTTCGGCGACGGCCCGGCGGCGAGCGATTTCTCCTTGCGCGCCGCTTTCTCGTAGTTCATCGTGAACTGGCTGTCGTACTGCAGTTTGTGGCAGGCGCCGCAGGCAGCCGGATCCATGTTGGTCACCGGCCGCGCCTTCACGTCACCGAGGTGTTTTTCGAGCCCGCTATGGCAGGCGGTGCAGGCCACCGCCTTGTGCTTGCCTTCGTCGTGGAAGGCCTTGATCGGCGCATGGCAGCCGAGACAGGTGCCGGCATCGAACTTCGCCGCCGGCGCGGCGGCCTTCTTCGGCGCCTGCGCCGACACCGGCGCTGCCGCCATGCTCAGGAACAGCACCACCGAAAGCGCGGCGGCGGCACGCAAAATCGCATCAGCGAATCGCAACATCATGTGACTCCTCACTCGCGGCTTGTTCTTGTCTTGGCCGTTATCGCGCAGACGCGCGGCAAGGCCCCTGTCAATGAGGATTAGTTTCCCGATCGTCGGAATCGCGAGTTTGATCTGTGTCAACCGGCGTCCCGACTGCCTCCATCGAGGGAGGGTGGACGTTACGGCTACCGTTACACGTCGTGGCGATCGCTTAGTTCAGCGAATGACCGTGTCGATGGTGACCGCGATGTCGCCGCGGCCAAGCCTGACCGGCTTTGACAGCCCTTCAAGGTCGCCGCTGTTCGGCATCGCGTTGCCTGACTTCGACACACGCGCGCCGATGACGACTTCCTTGAAGTTCGACATCCGGAACTGCGGCGACAGCGCCATCGAATCGTCGAGCGAGAAGGTCTTGGGCAGGTCCTTGGCCTGGACCCGCAGCAGCGCCAGCGGCATGCGCGGGCCTTCGGCGGCTCGGGCGAAGATGAACACGGTGTCCTCCGGCGCCACCTTGTCGCGCAGCTGCGCGCTCAAGACGACCGTGCCTCCAACGCGCGCATCGGCGCTGGCCACGGCGGTGGCGGCCGGCTTTTCGCTCGGCGCAGTCTTCTCCGGCGCGGCGTTGTTCGGCGCGGGATTGGCCGGTGCCGGCGCAGGCACCGACCGGGGCGCCGCAGCCAGCGCCGGCATGCCGGCGCGCTGGCGCGCCTCACCGATGCTGCCGGCAAGCTGCTGCCGCAGCGGCGCCTCGGCCGGCAACGAGTTCTGCAACTTCTCCCACAGCGCCACTGCGCTCTTGAAATCCTGCCGATTGAACGCTTCGGTCCCGGCCATGGCCAGGGCCTTCCACTGCAGCGGATCGAGTTCGAGCGCGCGGTTGATCAGCTCCATCGGCTTGCCGGCGATCTTGCGGCCCTGCGTCATGGCCAGCGTGTCGGCATAGTCGGCCCACAGTGACGCCTCGTCGGGCACCAGCGCGACCAGCTTTTCATAGGCCGCAGCGGCGTCGGCGAAACGGCCCATCTGGTAGTAGGTGCGCGCCAGCGTCGACCAGCCATTGGCGTTGTCGGGCTCGCTCTTCAGCCGCTCGGCCAGCTTCTGCACCATCGGCGCGATTTCATCGTTGCCGAACTGGTGTGCTGTTGCCTCCGCACCCTGGCGGACCAGCGGATTGAACGCCGACGGATCGCCGAATCGCACGTAGGTCAGGGCCGCCACCACCGGCACGACGACCACCACGACCGCCGCCGTCACGCGACCGGCCCAGCTCGGCCGAAGCGTGGCACTCGCCGGATCGGCACGTGTCTCCTCGAGCACGCGTTGCTGCAGGTCGGCCTTGGTGGACGCGTACTGATCTTCGGCGATCGACCCGCGGGCACGGTCGGCTTCGAGCTCAGCCAGCTGGTCCTTGAGAATGCCGAGATTGATGGCCGCGCGATCGACCGATTTGCGCGCGCCGCCGCGCAGCAACGGCGGCAGTATCCAGGCCAGGCCGAGAACAACCATCAGCGCGGCGATGACGACGAATGCGGTCATGACGCGTCGCCTTCGCCGCGCAGCAGGCGCTCGGCGCGTTCGCGGTCGGCCGCCGACAGGGGCGCCGGCGCAGCCGCGCGCGAACGCGCACGCACCACACGCCAGCCGATCAACGCACCGATGAGAAGCAGCAGGAACGGCCCGGCCCACAGCAGCAGGGTGGTGGCCTTGAACGGCGGGTTGTACAGCACGAAGTCGCCGTAGCGGTCGGTCATGAACTGGATGATCTCGGCGTCCGACTTGCCGGCGGCCATCT
>JBFINI010000497.1:0-2568 GCA_041611275.1 Burkholderiaceae bacterium | reverse complement strand
GGTGGACGTGCTGCAGTACACGCACCTGGTCAGGCAAGCGCTGGCGGCGCGCGGCAGCCAGCCGCCACGCCTGCAGGGCGAATTGCTGCAGGCTTATCCCTCCTATACCGGACGGCGCGTCGTGGGCGCCTGGAGATGGCTCGACGAACATGAATTCGCTGTTGCGGTCGAGGTCCCGGAAAGCGAGGCCTTCGCACCCCTGCAGCGGATCGAGTGGGCGTTCCTGGCGCTGGGCGTCGTTGTTGGCGGCGTCGCCTTCGGTTTCATGGTCGCGTTGCTGCGCATGCAACGGATGGCCGAAGAAGTCGAGGCCGCCCAGCGCGTCGGCAACTATGAACTGCTCGAGCAGGTCGGCCAGGGCGGCATGGCGCGCGTGTACCGGGCCCAGCACCGGCTGCTGAAGCGGCCGACCGCAGTGAAGATCATCGAACTGGCGATGACCAGTGACGAGATGCTGGCCCGTTTTGATCGCGAGGTCCGGCTGGCCAGCCAGCTGATGCACCCGAACACCGTTGAAGTGTTCGACTACGGCCGCACGCCTGAAGGACAGCCGTTCTACGCGATGGAGTATCTGGATGGGCTGACCCTGCACCAGGTCGTCGACGCGCACGGTCCGCTGCCGGCAGCCCGCGCGGCATTTGCGTTGCGCGGCATCGCCGGCTCGCTGTCGGAGGCGCATGCACGCGGTCTGGTTCACCGCGACATCAAACCTGCCAACGTGATGCTGTGCCGGCGCGGCGGCGAGTACGACGTGGTCAAGGTCCTCGACTTCGGCCTGGTCAAGGACACCCGCTCGCCTCACACGCGTGATCTGACCCGCGCACTGCGCGTACTCGGCACACCCGCATTCATGGCGCCGGAGCGCATCGAGCGGCCGGACAGCGCCGACCTGCGCTCGGATCTCTATGCGCTAGGCGCGGTCGGATTCTTCCTGCTCACCGGCAAGGCGCCGTTCGACGGCGAATCCGACCTCGCACTCGCCTATCGTGTGGTGAACATCGCCGCACCATCCGTGGCCAGCTTGACCACCGAACCTGTTCCGCCGGCGTTGGACGCGTTGATTGCGGGTTGTCTCGCCAAGTCGCCGGACGATCGGCCCCCTTCTGCCGAGGCGATCACCGCTTTGCTTGATCAGATGCTGGCCACCATGCCGTGGACCAATTTGCAGGCGCGCGCATGGTGGGAGTCGCCGCCGGCGCGCACCGCCGCCCAGTGAAATTGTGCGTTGTTGTGCTTGTGTGGGCGGCAGGGAAGCCGCCGCCGCGCGCAGACAGAGGGATCACTCTTTCGTCAGCAGCGCGTAGAGCTGCGCCCGCGGCGCGCCGCTGACCTTCGCCGCCAGCGCTGACGCGCGCGATGCCGGTAGCACTTCGGCCAGCGCGGCCAGCCAGCGGCGTGTGTTCGCGTCGACGTCAGCGGCGATCTTTTCCTCCGCCGCATCGACGACCAGCACGAACTCGCCGCGCGCCTGCTCGCCGATCGATACGACCAACTCGTCGGCGCGGCAGACAAGCAGCGTTTCGAATTTCTTGGTCAGTTCGCGCGCAATTACCACGCGCCGCTGCGCCGGCAGCGCTGCGGCGAGTTCGCGTGCGGTGGCGGCGACGCGATGCGGCGCTTCGAACAGCGCAAAGGCTTCGCCGCGGGCCGCCAGTTCGTTGAGCAGGCTGGCGCGCTGTCGTGCGCCGCTGGGCAGGAAGCCGACGAAGGTGAGCGTCGCGCCGCGCAGGCCGGCGGCCGATGCGGCGGCGGCGAACGCGCTCGCTCCGGGGATCGGCACCACGCGCATTCCAGCATCGAGCACGGCGCGTACCAGCCGCGCGCCGGGATCGGAAAGCGCCGGTGTGCCGGCGTCGGTGACCAGGGCGATACGGCCGCCGGCGAGCAGGCGTTCGACGATCCTGGCAGCCGCTTCGCGTTCGTTGTGTTCGTGCACCGCGAACACCGGCGTACCAATGTCAAAGCGGCGCAAAAGCGAGCCGCTGACGCGGGTATCCTCGGCAGCGATGGCGTCCATCTGCGATAGCACCCACAGCGCACGCAACGTAATGTCGGCGGCGTTGCCGATCGGCGTGGCGACGACATACAACGCGCGTGCCGGCAGATCCTGCTGCTGCGCGCCGCTGGCGGCGATCAAGCTGTTGGTCGCGAGATCGGGATGGTTCATGCGCTCTGTCTTTGCTCTGCTGGCCGCGCTGGCTGCATTGTCGGCGGCGGCCCAGCAGACCGCAAACCCGCTCCAGTTGCGCGAGACGCTGCCGGCGATCGTGCTGATCCTGCCGGCGGAACACACGCCATTCGGCCGCGCTGCCGAGGTGGTGCGCGCGGGGTTCTTTGCCGCCCATGCGGCAGCCGGCGCGCCGATGGCGATCGACACGCAGGAGATCGACGACTCGTCGGCCAACATCGCGCCGGCCATCGAGATCGCGAATGCGCGCGGTGCGCGTCTGATCGTCGGCCCGCTGGCGCGCGACGCGGTCGACGCACTGGTCAGCGCCGGCGGCGCGCGCCTGCCGGTGCTGGCGCTGAACATGCCGTCGACCAGCGGGCCGCTGCCGCCGTCGATGC
>JBFINI010000496.1:0-2569 GCA_041611275.1 Burkholderiaceae bacterium | reverse complement strand
GGGTGCCCGACGTAGGTCGCGGCGATGCCGGCAGCATCGTAGATCTTCTTTTCGAAGGGAAACACCAGCAGCACATGGTCAGCTGCACGGCGGATCTTCTCGATGCGCTTCGGCCGCCAGGCCCAGATCGATGGACTGACGTAGTGC
This sequence comes from Burkholderiaceae bacterium, assembly GCA_041611275.1. Taxonomy (GTDB): domain Bacteria; phylum Pseudomonadota; class Gammaproteobacteria; order Burkholderiales; family Burkholderiaceae_F; genus JADJWR01. The sequence goes on along the minus strand of JBFINI010000496.1, from coordinate 2,422 downwards.
ACCGTCGGCACGCCGCAGGCACGCAGCTGCATTTCAAGCCGCAAGTTGAAATCCGGCGAGTCGACGCCGACGACGACGGCCGGGCCCGCCGCCAGCAGCCGCGCCCGCAGCGCCGAGCGCAATCGCAACAGCCGCGGCAATTCGCGCAGCACTTCGGCGTAGCCGCGCACGGACAACTCCCGCACATGCCACCACGCCGTGGCGCCAGCATCGATCATCCGCTCACCGGCAATTCCGGCGCATTCGGCCGCAGGCAGGCGCTCGCGCAGCGCCTGGATGACCGGTGCCGCAAGCAGATCGCCGGAGGCCTCGCCGGCGACAACCCCGATCAGCGGCCTCGACATGCGCCTGGTGTCGCGCAGGCGCCCCGCCGAACGAGCCGCAAGTGCCTGCGGAGCGACTGCGCGCCACTCATCGATTCAACGCACGATGCCGCGGGTCGAGTTGCGCACGAAACCGGCCAGCGCGCGCAGATGCTCTGCTGCGCCCGGCACAGCCGCGATCAGCGCTTCGATGCGTTCGCAGGCAGCGGCGGCTGTCAGCCCTTCTTTGTAGATCGTCTTGTAAGCACGGCGTAGCACGGTGATCGATTCAGGGTCGAAGCCGCGCCGCTTCAGCCCTTCGGTATTCAGGCCGTGCGCCACGGCCGGATTGCCGTTACAGATCACGTACGGCGGCAGATCCTGCAGCAGGATCGTGCCGCCGCCGGTCATCGCGTGGCTGCCGATGCGAACGAACTGGTGCACGCCGGTGAGTCCGCCGAGAATGACCCAGTCGCCTATTTGGGCGTGGCCGGCCAGCGTGGCGCCGTTGGCGATGATGCAATGGTCGCCGATGTGGCAGTCGTGGGCGACATGCGCATAGGCCATCACCCAGTTGTCCGAGCCGAAGACCGTCTTGCCGCCACCCTGCGCCGTACCAATGTTGAAGGTGCAGAACTCACGGATCGTGTTCTCGTTGCCGATGATGAGTTCGGTGTCCTCGCCATCGTACTTCTTGTCCTGCGGAATACCGCCGATCGCAGCGTGCGAAAAGATGCGGTTGTTGCGGCCGATCGTCGTGCGGCCGGCTATCACTGCATGCGCGCCAATCGAGGTGCCACTGTCGATGCGCACCTGCGGCCCGACGATCGCGTAAGGGCCGACGTGGACGTCACTTGCCAGTTCGGCCTTCGACTCGACCAGCGCAGTCGGGTGGATCCGGCCCATCAGGAATCGGCGACTCGCATTGCGCCATCCGCGGCGGCGCCGGCATTAGGCGCGATCGGACGATAGGCGCACAGCAGGTCGGCTTCCGCGGCCACCTGCCCGTCAACCAGGGCTCTGGCGCTGAACTTGCCGATGCCGCGCATCTCCCGTACCAGTTCGACCTCCAGCCGCAACTGATCGCCGGGACCGACCGGCCGCTTGAAGCGCGCGTTATCGATGCCGGCGAAGTAGTAAATCGAACTGCGGTCGGCGCGCTTGTCGAAAGAGGCAAACGAAAGCAGCGCCGCCGCCTGCGCGAGCGCCTCGATGATCAGCACGCCGGGCATCACCGGATAGTGCGGAAAATGGCCCATGAAGACGGGCTCATTGATGCTGACGTTCTTCAGTGCCGCGATCCGCTTACCCGGCTCCAGTTCAAGCACCCGATCGACCAGGATGATCGGATAGCGGTGCGGCAGCTGGCGCAGGATTTCGTGAATGTCCATCAATCGTCCTCAGGCTCGGGCTTTCCGTCCAGGCGCGACTCGAGAGCGCGCAGGCGGCGGCGCAGTTCGTGCAGGTGGCGCAGCGCAGCGGCGTTGCGCTCCCAGTCGCGGTTGCTCATCAGCGGGAAGAACCCGGTGTAATAACCTGGCTCACTGATCGTACGCGACACCAGCGTGCCCGGCCCGATCAGGGTGCCGTCGGCGATCGACAGATGGCCGGCGATCATCGCCGCGCCGCCGATCTGGCACGCGCGGCCGATATCGGCACTGCCGGCGATGCCGACACAGCCCGCCAGCACGGTATGCGCACCGATGCGGCAGTTATGACCGACCTGGATCTGGTTGTCGAGCTTCACCCCGTCCTCGATCACCGTATCGCCCATCGCGCCGCGGTCGATCGTCGTGTTGGCGCCGATTTCGACGTCGTCACCGATCACCACGCGGCCGGTTTGCGGAATCTTGATCCACTTGCCCTCCAGCGGCGCAAAGCCGAAGCCGTCGGCGCCGATCACCGCGCCGCTGTGCACGATCGCCCGGGCTCCCAGAACGCAGTCAGCGAGCACGCGTGCACCCGGATGCAGCCGCGCGGCGGCACCAATTTTCGTGTTCGGACCGACATAGGCGCAGGCACCGATCCAGCAGCCGGCGCCGATCGACGCGCCAGCTTCGATGACGGCACCGTCGTCGATCCGCACCGATTCGTCGATATGCGCGTCGTGCGCGACGTGC
>JBFINI010000495.1:0-2570 GCA_041611275.1 Burkholderiaceae bacterium | reverse complement strand
GGAAATCGGCGTGTGCCTTGACCACCGCGTCGATCTGGTCGCGCCCGGCGTGTTCGAGCACACCGATCGACACCACTTTGTCGTACTGGCGGTCGACATCGCGAAAATCCCCCTCGCGCACGTCGAGTTGGCCGGCCAGGCCACGGCGGCCGATCTCCTCGCGCAGCCAGGCGACCTGCTCGGTCGTGTTGTTCAGGCCCGTGACCTTCGCCTCATGGTGTTTCGCGGCATGGAACATGAAGCCGCCGAAGCCGCAGCCGATGTCGATCACCGATTCGCGGCGTGCCAGCCTCACCTTGCGGCACACGTGCTCGACCTTGTTGATCTGCGCCTGCTCGACGCTGCGCGTGCCCTCGGGCCAGTAGGCGCAGGTGTACATCAGCAGTTCGCGGTCGAGCCACAGCCGGTAGAACTCGGCGCCCAGGCCATAGTGAAACCGCGCGTTGTCCTTGGCCCGCTGCGAGCTGGCATTGTTGCGCGTGAACTCATGCCAGCGATTGCGCAGTCGCACCAGCGGCGAAGGCTGCGAGAAACGGACCTCGAGCCCGAGGGCAAAAAGTGCCGCCAGGTCACCGTCGATATCGACCTCGCCGTCGAAGTAGCTGTCGAGCAACCCGATATGGCCGAACAGCACCGTGCGCCGCTGTGCCGCCGCCGTCTTGAAGCGCAGCGTCAGTTCCGCTGCAGCATCGGGCCCGTAGCCCTGTTCGCTGCCGTCGGCGTAGACCACGCGCAGCGGCCGCCTTGAGCGCGCGCCGATGGTGCGCAGGCGAGTATCGATCAGCGTCTTCATCTTCGTCTTGGCGATCCGTTACAGGCCACGGCCGTGCGCTTGAGCCGCGTCAATACACGTTGCCTGCGCCCGCCTAGCGTCAATTGTGGCAGCGCCGGGTTTCGGGCGCTGCAAAGGAGCTGTCGATGGCACGAACGACACGCACCACCGGTCCGGGCAAATCGGCCTCGGCGCGCGACATGACCAAGCGCCTGCTGAAGTCAGGAGTGACCGAGCAGCCGGCAGGCCGTCACCGCGGCGCGGCCGTCACGCCGACCGCGGTTGCGGCCGCCAAGCCGCCCCGTCTGCGCAAGCCGCGCAAGATCGTCGCCGGCCTCTGACCCCGGCGCCGGCCGCGCCGGCGGACGGTCGTGAAATTTCTGCCGCTGCGGGCGGGGTGCAGCTTGCGCATTTGCGTCGCGCAGGCATCATCGCGGCATGACGACGCGCTTCGCGGCGCCGTCCAACGAAGCGGCATGATCAACAAGATCGTCGCCTCGATCGAGGCCGTGCTGGCAGATGGGCCCGACGGCGCGCCCTCGATGCCCGGCGGGTTCGGGCCGGCCGGCCGAGCTGATCGACGGGTTGTCGTTCGATGAACTGCTCAGGCTTTCCGCCGTGCCGATCCGGGCACCGGCACAGGGAGAACAGCAATGAAAGTCTTCGAGATTCGCAACGCCTGGGGCTTTGACCATCTGCAACTCGGCACGCGGCCCGATCCGCGCCCCGGCCCCGGCGAGGTGCTGCTGCGGATGAAAGCGGCGTCGCTCAACTACCGCGACCTGGTAGTGCCGAACCGCGGCTACGGCGCCTTCACCGGCAACCTGCCGCTGATCCCGCTGTCCGACGGCGTCGGCGAAGTGGTCGAGATCGGCGCAGGCGTGACAAGGGTGAAGGTCGGCGACCGCGCCTGCCCGTGCTTTCACCAGTCGTGGATCGGCGGCGCGCCCGATCTCGAACGGCTGACGCGCACGCTCGGCGGGCCGGTCGACGGCACGATGGCCGAACTGATGTGCCTGCCGGCCGACGGGGTGGTCAAGGTGTCTGCGCATCTGACCGACGAGCAGGCCGCCGCCCTGCCCTGCGCCGCGCTCACCGCCTGGAGCGCGCTCGCCACCTACGACCAGCTCGCGCCCGGTTCGCGCGTGCTGGTGCAGGGCACCGGCGGCGTGGCGCTGTTCGCATTGCAGTTCGGCAAGCTGCTTGGCTGTCACGTGACAGTGATCTCGTCGAGCGATGAGAAGCTGGCGAAGGTGAAAAAGCTCGGGGCGGATGCCGCCATCAACTATCTGAGCACCCCCGAATGGTCGAAGGCCACCCGCGAAGTGACGGGCGGACGCGGCTTCGATCACATCGTCGAGCTCGGCGGCGAGAAGACACTGCCGCAGTCGCTGCGCGCGATCCGTCCCGGCGGCACGATCTCGATGATCGGCGTGCTGTCGGGTTCCGCACTCGCCGCGCCGCTCGGCCACGTGGTCACGCGGCAGGTGCGGCTGCAGGGCATCACGGTCGGTTCGCGCGACGGCTTCGAGGCGATGATGCGCGCCGTCGAACAGCACCGCGTGCAGCCGGTCGTCGACCAGGTGTTCGCGTTCGAGCAATTGAAAGAGGCGATGGCGCAACTGAAGCGTGGTGCGCACTTCGGCAAGATCTGCGTCCGGCACTGAATCGACCGCCTCCGGCATGCGCCGCCACGGGTCATGACCGAGTCCGTTGTCTACGGCGCGATCGCACTGGCTGTTGCCGGTCTACTGGCGCTGGTCTTGAGCCTTGCCGCAGGGCGGCGGCGGCCAGATCG
>JBFINI010000494.1:0-2577 GCA_041611275.1 Burkholderiaceae bacterium | reverse complement strand
GATGCGGTCGATGACGGCCTGAGGTCGTTGGGCAGCATGTTCTACGAACCGGTCTGGCTGTTCTACCGCAGCGAGAGTGCCCAGCGGCTCTTGAAAGCGCCGCAACTCGAGCGCCTGGCTCAACTGGCAGGCTGGCGCGTCAACATCGGCGCACCCGGTAGCGGTGTGCCCAATCTGGCGCGACGCATGCTCGAGGCCAACCGCATCGATGCCGGCACGATCACGCTGCTGCAGCAGACTCAGACGCCAGCCGTCGCCGACTTGCTGCAAGGCCAACTCGACGCGATCGTGCTGGCCTCGGCGCCCGAATCGTTGATGGTGCAGATGCTGCTGCAGACGCCTGGCGTGCAGCTGTTCGACTTTGCCCAGGCCGATGCCTACACCCGCCGCTTCGGCTTCCTGTCAGCCGTGACCCTGCCGCGCGGGGTGGTCGACCTGGCCGGGGACCAGCCTGCCACCGACGTGCGCATGGTTGCCCCCACCGCCACCCTGGTCGTTCGCCCGGGCCTGCATCCGGCGCTGGCGCAACTGTTCGTGCAGGCCGCACAGCAGATCCATGGCGAGCCGGGCTGGTTCCAGCACAAGGGCGACTTTCCGAATGCCCGCGACGGCGAGCGCGAACTGGCCGCCGAGGCGCAGCGTTTCTATCGCAGCGGCGTACCGTGGCTGCAACGCTACCTGCCGTTCTGGCTGGCCAACCTGGTCGACCGCATGTGGCTGGCACTGCTGTCGATCATCGCCGTGCTGATCCCGTTGACCCGGGTGCTGCCGCCGCTGATCGCACTGCGCATCCGCGCCCGCGTGTTCCGTTGGTACGGCCGCCTGCGCGAGATCGAAGGGGCGGTCGGCACGCAGCCGGCGGCCAAGCTGCTGGCCGACCTTGACGACATCGAAACCCGCGTCGCGCAGGTCCAGGTGCCGCTGTCGTACACCGACGAACTGTATGCACTGAAGAGCCACATCCAGTTCGTGCGCCGGCGGCTGCAGGCCTCCTGAAGGCAAGCGGCCGCGTCGATCCAACTCGGGCGATCGGTTGCTTCGGCGAGTCTTGGACCGCATCGCTGGTCGCAACCGCCGACGCAGTCGCCAGGTCATAGGGCGTCAAAGTTGTCAGGCACAGATCCTCGACCGCGCCGCCAATCGTGAAGTGATAGAGCGACTGGTACGCCAGGCCCGAACGTGCGATGCACTGGATCGTCGAAGTAACAACCGATGCCCGTGGCAGAAGTTTCGTTCGACGACTGGGACGCCTTGGTCGGCGCGGTCAAGGCCCCGGCTTCGTCTTGGTCCACGCTGCGTTCGAATACCGGATTCAACCAAGTCGCTTGCGAATGCCGCCGGGAGTGCCGCGGAGCGGTACGGTGTAGGCTGTGCAGACTGCAACACGTCGGAGACAGTCCAATGACTTTCAACCGCAACCACGTGCGCGCCTTTCTCGCCAAGACCGAGATCGACTTGTTCGAGTCCAGCCTGGGCGCCGAACTCAAGGCACTGAGCGCCGTTGATGTGCAGCGCCGCATCGACCGCGCGCGCAGTCTGCGCGACAAGTACCGAGACCTGCTGCGTCGGCAGAAGGCGGCCACCCGCACACGCACCGGCAGCAATGGTGGCAAGGCCGGTGACGCCAACGAACGCACGGCGAAAAAGGCCAAGGCGTTCGACGAAACCCTGGCACGCTTCGAAGCCCAAGCGAAACATCTGGGCGCTGCCGCCAAGAAGGCGGCCATAAAGATGAAGAAGCCCTCGAAGAAGCAGTCGGCCACAACCACAGAGGCGGCTGCAAGGACGCCTGAAAAAAAACGCCCCCCGAAGAAGCAGTTGGTGCCGGCAGCCGTGATGTTGCGCGACGTACTGCAAAAGAAGCGAGGCGCCGAGGCCCTTGCCCTGGCCGCGCGACCGACACGCAGCCGCAAGGCTCCAGCGCTGCCGCCCAGCGCACCGATCGGTGGCTTGGGTGCCACCACACCTGACTTGCGCGCAGCGGTCGTCGCTTCGCGCCTGGATCAATCGGGCATGACACGCATTCAGGGCCATACCGGCACCAAGGTGCGCCAGGCGCAAGCGAAACGAGATCAGCGCGGTTAACGACAAGTCGCCGCCGCATATATCGGCCACCCCCTCACACGCTGTGTCCCTGGCCGATCCGCGACGGTCATCCGCCGGCGACGGCTTGATCGCGTCGTCGGAACTGGCCGAACAGTCGACCGCACTGCGCAGAGGCGGGCCAAGCACCTGGACGTGACCGCACCCTAGAATTGCAGCACCGCCCTGCCCGCTGCCGGCCCACGACGCCCGCAGCATCGTTTAGAAGCCGGAGCCCCACCCGATGGACACCCGCAGCTCACCGATCCCATTGCGCCTCGAACGCGTGCGCGATGCGCTCGCCGAACAGGGCCTCGCGGCACTGCTCGTCCCGTCCAGCGACCCGCACCTGTCGGAATACCTGCCCGAGCGCTGGCAGGGCCGCGTCTGGCTGTCGGGATTCACCGGTTCGATGGCCACGCTGGTCGTCACGACCGATCGCGCCGCATTGTTTGCCGACAGCCGCTACTGGGTCCAGGCCGAGGCCGAGTTGCG
>JBFINI010000493.1:0-2598 GCA_041611275.1 Burkholderiaceae bacterium | reverse complement strand
GAAGAGCACCCGCAGCCGCGGCTCCTCCCGGCCCAGGCGCGCGACTCCCTCTTCGGTGACCGGGCGCGCCAGGTCGGCACTGCGCAGGCGCGCCCACCGCCCTGCGATCCGGCGTGCTGCTTGAACTACGTCAGCAAACTGAAGAAGATCAGAATGATCGTCACCACGCCCAGCGCCAGGGCTGTGCCGCCGACGATTCGGCCGAAGGCCACCAAGGCCGGCGACGGCGGCATGGTTTCCAGCGCTGCGAGCTGCCCGGCGCGGACAAGCCGCTCGCGCTCGATCGGCCGTTCCTCTACCAGTTCGTGCTCCGAGATGCGCCCGGTGAAGATCACCATGTCCATCGGGAACTTCTCTGGCCTTACATGGCCGTTGAAGAAGTGGATCGTGAAGATGAAGCCGACCGCCAGCAGCGCCTCCTCGCCGTGCACCAGCGTGGCGATGTTGAGCACCCACCCCGGCACGAATTGCGTGAAGAAGAACGGGAACCACAGTATCAGGCCCGAGCCGCCGATGATGAACATGCCCCAGAACACCGCCCAGTAGTCGAATTTCTCCCAATAGGTGTAGCGGTCGAACTGCGGCCGCTGGCCAAGTCCAAGAAACCACTTGAAGTGGTTGACGATGTCGGCGACGTCCTTAGGCTGCGGCACCATCGAGTTCGGTCCCCACAGGATCGTCAGGATGCTCGGCGAGGAAAGGCCACGGTACAGGACACGCATCACGTGGCCGACGAAGACGATGATCATTACCGTCGCGCCGATCCGATGCACGAGGCCGGCGCCTTGAAAACCGCCCATCAGATTGACCAGCAGCACCGCCCAGTCGCGATTGGCGAACAGCAGCGGCAACCCAGACAGCGCGCAGGCAATGAAGCTGAACATCAGCAGCGCGTGCGTGACCCGTTCAATACGGCCAAACCGGTGGTAATAACGCCCGCCATGCCTGACCGCGCTGGCTTCGGCGCGTCCGGCGACCGGAATTCCGACAGTGCTTGCCATCCGCGTATCTCCTCGCCCTCAGCCGTCCTTGCCGGCGCTACTACGTCTTTGCTCGCGCAACAGGCGCAACGATCTCTGGAGCCACAGCACGGTATGGATGCCGAAAAAGGCGAATACGCCCAGTAGCAGCAGGTCCATCGACAGCGCCGCGTAGTAGAAGAGCGGGCTGCGCTCCTTGTCACGCCGATTGGCGTGCGGATCGAACTGCGCAAAGCTGACGGTGGCCTTCGGGTGGCAGCTGCGGCAGGTATCGACGCGGTTGGCGGCGGACACCCGCGAGGCGGGATCCGAGGCCGGCAGCACGTCGTGTGCGCCGTGGCAGGCAGCACAGGTCGCCACATTCGCGTAGCCGAGTTCTGTGACCTGGCCGTGGAATGTGCTTCGATACGTCGTAATCAGGTCCGAGTGACAGTTGCCGCACTGGCCGATGACCGCCAGCTGCCACTTGGGCAGGGCGACCTGCTGGATCGTGTGCGCACTGTGGCAGTCGATGCAGATCGGCGCGGCGGCGTTGCCTTCATGGCGCAGCTTGCCGTGCCTGCCCTTGTCGTAGACGGTCTTGATGCGCTGGTGGCAACCGCCGCAGGTGTCCGGAATGTGCGCGCGAGCCACGCGGCTGCCCGGCTGCGACTTGGCCTCGATGTTGTGCGTGCCGTGGCACGAAGTGCAGGTCGGCGCCACACCCTCGACGCCGCCGCTGTAGTCGACGAGCTTGCCATGAATGCTGTCGTGATACTTGGCCTGGACGTTGCCGCCGGGCAAATGCGCCTTCTCGACGAACTTGTCGTCGCCGTGGCAGCTGCCGCAGGTGGCCTCGATGTTGGCGAAGTTGGTGCGCGAATTCTTGTCTTTCGAGCGCTTGATGTCATGAGCGCCGTGACAGTCGTGGCAGGTCGCGGCCAGGCCCTTGCCGTCTCCGCGCGCCTTGCCGTGCGCCGTGGTGGTGTAGTGCTTGACCGCGTCTTCGTGACAGCTGGCGCAGGCCGCCGGCTTCAGTTTCTCCGCGTGCGGCAGTTGCTCGGCCGACACATCGCTGTGGCAGTCGGTGCACTTGAACTGCATCTCGCCGTGCACCGATTTGCCGAATACCGCAGGGTCGACCGCGATCGACTTGCCGCTGGCGCCCTTGGCCGATGCATCGGTGTGGCACATCAGGCAGGTTTCGTTGGGGTCGGCGGCCGGCGCGGCGGCGACCTTGGCATTCGCAGCGCCCGACAGGCCAAGGGCCAGCAGGACGAACAGCGCACGAAGCGTGGCGGCGGGTTTCATCTGATGGGGCGACGCCGGTGGGGCACGCAGAAAAACCCTTGCGCCCCGCGTCCGCCGAGCGACATCTATCGCAATGGACAACGAAAGGAAAATGACACGCGACCTCGCCGCGCAGGTTGACGTGGATCAATCGGCTCGGCGCGCTTCATTGCGACGTGTGGATGACCTGCGCGCCGACAAGATCTACTGGAATAAAGACGTTGCGCGGCAGCCGCGTTACGGCCGCCGTTACAACAAAAAGGCCGGCGAGCTGCCGGCCCGTTGTCCAGAACAGCGCCGAGTTCAGAGGCTCATCACCCAGTTCATGATCAGCTTCAGGTCGGCTTCG
>JBFINI010000492.1:0-2599 GCA_041611275.1 Burkholderiaceae bacterium | reverse complement strand
CGCAGTGATGACCACGCGTCGGCATCGTCGAGCCTTCGGCTGGTTGACGTTTACGGCATCGTTCGCACTGTCGGCCTGCATGGAACTACCGGCGCGCCAGCCGGGCGCAGGCGAGGCGCCGTATTTCATGACCAGCAGCGCGCAGCCACGACTGGCGCTGGTGCTGTCCAGTGGCAGCCTGCGCGGCTTTGCCCATGTTGGCGTGCTCAAGGCGCTCGAAGCCAACGGCATTCAGCCCGATCTGGTCGTCGGCAGCAGCGTCGGCGCGCTGGTCGGCGCCATTCACGCATCCGGCCGCACGGCCGCCGAACTGCAGGCCATCGTCAGTGCCGACAATTTTCGGCTCGGTTCCGGGCTGGCGAGGATGAGCCTCGGTTCCGAGCGGCCGAGCGTGCACGACTTCGTCGAGCGCAACGTACGCAGCCAGCGCATCGAACGCTTTGCGGTGCCCTTCGCCGCAGTGGCCACCGACCTGCAGAAGGGTTGTCTGGCAGTGTTCAACGCCGGCGCCGCGGCGATCGCCGTGCAGGCCTCGACCGGATTGCCCGGCGTCTTCGCGCCGACGACCATCGGTGAGCACGACTACGCCGACGGCGGCATCACCAGCCCGGTGCCGGTGCGGGTGGCGCGCGCGCTGGGGGCCGAGCGGGTGATTGCCGTCGATGTCACATTTCCGCCAGGCGACTGGAAACCCGACGGCATGGTCGACCGCCTGTTCCAGATGGGACTGGTGATGCTGCGCACGCTGGCGATGCAGGAGGCGCGCGAAGCCGACGTGCTGATCGAGCCGGTGTTCCCGCCGGTGAGCGAAATCAATTCTGACAACCGGGCCGCGTTGATCGCCGTGGGCGAGCGCGCGGCCCTGGCGGCGCTGCCGCAGATCCGCAAGTTGCTGTCGGAGCCGGTCGCGCAAAGGCCGCTGCTTCGCGAAGACGTGCGCTGGTGCGATTTACTGCGGCCGCAGACCACGGCGAGCGGATTGCGCGGTGCTTACCCGTACGAATGATGCGCGTGCCAGGCCCCGCCGCGCGAGATGGCGCTTGACCCACATCGAGCGGAAAGACAGCAAGGAGCGGACATCCGAGCGCGGCCTGTCGCTTCGCGGGGCTTGATTGCTGAGGAACGATGGCCGCGCCGGCGCGGTCGGCAGAACCTGTTTGTTGAAGGAGATAGCAATGAACGACTTTCAGTACCCGGCAGTATCGCCAGTCGAGACACAACGCCCGACACGGATCGGAAACGTCATCGTGCAGTCGCTGCTGGCGGCCGCAGCGGCGATGGTCGCGCCGTCGCAGGCGCAGCAGGTGCTGGCTGAGAAGCAGGTTTCTCTGCTGCTGGCGCGCGACATCGCGATAGCGGCCATCGAGCAATGCCGCAAGGACGGTTTCCGGGTGGTGGTCACGGTCGTCGACAGAGGCGGTCGAATCAAGGCGGTGTTGCGCGACGACGGCACGGGTCCGCACGCCATTGAAGCGAGCCAGCGAAAGGCCTATACGGCAGCGGCGTTCCGGGTTTCGACCGCGGTTTTCGCCGAGCGGGTGAGCAATCCCGCCGCGGCACCACTGACGCAGTTGAAGGACGTCATCGCCCTGCGCGGCGGGTTACCGATCAAGGCCGGCGATGAAGTGATCGGTGCCATCGGCGTCGGCGGTGCGCCGGGTGGCGATAAGGACGAAGCCTGCGCCCAGGCCGGCATGCAGAAAGTGGCCGAACAGCTGCAGTGAAATCTGCTCGCAGCCCCGAGCCGGCAGCTACTCGATCAGTACGTCGGCCGCAGCCCGTGAAGCGAGTCCGACCTCAGTTCGACCGACAAATGCAGACAGGAGAGAAAAGATGAAACGACGTTCGATGATCTTGAACACGGTGGCCGCGACGCTCGCGTCGGCTTTGCTGACGGGCACCGCGATGGCCCAATCGGTCACGACGCAGCAACTGGTCGGCACCTGGAAGTACGTGCTGGCGACGGCCACGCGTCCTGATGGCAGCAAGTTCTATCCGCAGGGCGAAAACTCGACCGGCCTGCTGATGTTCGATGCGGCCGGCAATTTCTCCTGGCAGGTAATTCGGCCCGACATCCCGAAGATGGCCTCCAATAACCGGCTGACGGGCACGCCCGAGGAGTACAAGGCGATGGCGCAAGGCGTCCTTTCGTATTTCGGCACTTACGCCGTCGACGAGGCCAGCGGACAGATGACGATGCAGATCGTCAGCAGTTCGTTCCCAAACTTCAACGGCGTGGCGCAGAAGCGTTCGATTGCGCTCGCGGGCGACGACCTGACCATCATCAATCCCGGCGGTTCGGTCGGAGGCACTGCCGAGGTGAAATGGAGCCGGACCCAATAGCCTCTGCGCTCATGTCGCCACTGCGGGCCGCCATCGTGCTGGCATCGGGCAAAGCGCGCGCCGCCGCGTTGCTGCTGCTGGTGGCGTTGTTGTGCCCATCGCCGGCGATCGCCGCCAGCGACAGCGCGCCGGTCAACGTGGTCTTCCAGGTCAGCGAGGGCGAACAGCAGATGAAGATGGCAGTCTTTGCCGCGCGCCGCGATATCCGCCTCGATCCGGGGGCCAGGATCGAGATCGTGGTGTGGAACGACAGCGT
>JBFINI010000491.1:0-2599 GCA_041611275.1 Burkholderiaceae bacterium | reverse complement strand
GCCGATCGCCGAGGACACCGACCCGACCAGCGGCGAAAAGATCGTCTGGCGGGCGCCGTACGACAACACCGTCCTGGTGATGCCGTCGATGAAGCATCTGCGGCCCGGCAACACGCAGGTCCGCTTGGGACGCTTCGTCTGAACGCGGCGCACGTGCCAGGCGGCGTTCAGGCTGCCAGCAGCGAGGCGCCGATTCCCTGCCGCAGCCGCTGCTTGGCGCGCGAGGTCAGCGCCGCCGTGTAATTGGCGCTGATGCGCAGGCGCCGGCTGGTCTCTCGCGTGTCGACTTCGCGCAGCACGCGCAGCACGAACGTCTCGCGCATCGGTGCGGGCAGCGCCCCCAGTTCGCGCCGAAGCAGCGGCCAGATCTGATCGCGGACGCGACGGCGCGCCAGCAGTTCGAAGGGCTCCGGCGCCTGATCGGCCAGACAGAGCGCATCGGCGATCGCGGCCGCGTGCGTGCGGCGCTCGGTCACGCGCGCGCGGACCAGATCGGCGATCTTGTGCTTCAGGATGGCCGTCGCGTAGGTGGGCAGCGACGCTTCGCCGCGAAAATGCGCCGGCGGGCGTAGCATCGCCAGCAGGGTGTCCTGCGTCACGTCCTCGGCATCAGCGTCGTCGCGCAGGGCGCGGCGAGCATAGGCGTACAGGCGCGGCTGCAGGCGCTTGACGGCCTCGGCGCTCAACGTGGGGTTTTCCATGGCGGCGTCCTCGTCTGGCGATGTGACGCACGCAGTGTCGGCGGCACTTCTAACAAAACCATTGCAGCGGCGACAACGTTTGTTCAATTCCGCATCGCGCCGGCCCGATGGTCATCGGCGCCTGCCCTCGACCGACCAAGCGGGTTGTCGTCGTTGGCGTCTTGCCGGGGGCTGAGGAGCACCGATGCTCGATTCGATCCTGATCGTCGAAGACGAACGCGATCTCGCCGATCTCGTCGCGCTGCACATGGGCGATCTGGCGCGTGAAGTGCGGATCTGCGCCGATGGTGCGGCGGCCCTTGAACAGGTGCGGGACTGCCCGCCGGCGCTGGTGATCCTCGATCTCGGATTGCCCGGGCTCGACGGGCTCGAGGTCTGTCGGCGATTGCGGGCGGCACGCCAGTACGTGCCGATCCTGATGCTGACCGCGCGCGGTGCAGATGCCGAGCGGGTCCTTGGGCTCGAGCTGGGCGCCGACGATTACCTGGTCAAGCCCTTCAACGTGATGGAACTGGCCGCACGGGTGAAGGCGCTTGCGCGTCGTGCCGAGGCCTTTGCGCCGGCAGCCGCCGAGTTGCGCTCCGGCGACCTGGTGCTGCGGCCCGATGCGCGCAGCGTGACGCTGAGTGGCCGCGAACTCGTGCTGACCGCCAAGGAATTCGATCTGCTGGCGCACTTCATGCGCTCGCCCGGCCGCGTGTACACGCGCGAGCAGCTGCTCGACGCGATCTGGGGCGGCGCGCACGACGGATACGCGCACACGGTCAATTCGCACATCAATCGGCTGCGCGCCAAGATCGAGCGCGACCCCGCGCACCCGCAGCGGCTGCTGACGGTCTGGGGCGTCGGCTACAAGTTCGCCGACGCGCCGGCCCGCCGCTGAATGCGGGCGCTGACAATGCTGCAATCGCTTTCAGTGCGGCTGACACTGGTCCTGGCGATGCTGTTCGTCTTTCTCGGCGTCGTCTTCATGCTGATCATGAGCCACTTCAGTGGCATGTATCGCGACGAGGTCACGCAGCGGATGAATGCCGACCTGGCCATGCTGATCGCCGGCGAGAACCGGACCATCGGCGATGGCGCGATCGATCTGCAGGCCCTTACCGCACTGCTGCCGTACGTGATGAAGGTCAATCCTGCGGCCGAGGTCTACGTGCTCGATCCGGTCGGCCGGGTGCTGGCGTTTTCCGGGCCGACGGCGCCGGTGGACGAGGCCGTGGACCTGGCGCCGGTGCGCGCCTTCCTGTCGATGACGCAGCCACTGCCGATCCTCGGCACCGATCCGCGCGATGCTGGAGAACAACGGATCTTCTCCGCCGCCGCGCTTGGCGACGCGGCGCGGCCGAGCGGCTACGTCTATGCGGTGCTGAAGTCCGATGCGACGCCGGCATCAGCCTTGTCGCGCGGCGGAGTGCTGCCGCTGGCTGCGACCGCGTTGGTCGCCAGCCTTGTGTTTTCGCTGATCACCGCGCTGCTGCTGTTTCATTCGCTGACCGGGCGTCTGCGCCGGCTGGCCGACGCGGTCGATCGATTCCGCCGCGCGCCGATGCAGGCGCCTGTGCCGCCTGCGGTGACGGCGGCGCCGTTGGAAGCGTCCGCGCGACGCGGCGATGAAATCGCCCGGCTCGATGCCGCGTTCGCCGCGCTGGCCAGCCAGATCGCGGAACAGTTGCGCATGCTCGAGCGCATTGATCGCGACCGCCGCACGGCACTGGCCCATGCCTCGCACGACCTGCGCACGCCACTGGCGGCGCTGCAAGGGTATTTGCAGACGCTGGCCGTCAAGGGCGCCAGCCTCGACGAGGCCCAGCGCAGTCAGTACCTCGGCGTGGCGCTGAAGCACGCCGAGCGCCTGGGCCGTCTCGTCGACCAGGTTTTCGCGCTGGCCAAGCTCGACG
>JBFINI010000490.1:0-2601 GCA_041611275.1 Burkholderiaceae bacterium | reverse complement strand
GGTCACGCCCTGGCTCGCCTTGGGGGCCATCGACGGATCGGCAAGCAGCAGGCGATCGTCGTGCGTGTGCACGTCGATGAACCCCGGCGCGATCGCCCGACCCCGCAATTCGATCACCTGGTCGGCGTCGGCAGTATCGAGCTGGCCGACGGCGGCGATGCGCCCTTCCTTGACTGCGACGTCGCCGGGGTGGCGAGCGCCGCCGGTGCCGTCGAAGATAATTGCGCTGCGCAGCAGCAGGTCGAACAAGGCCATCGTGATTCACTTTGCCGGTGCGGTTTGATCCGTGTAGTCTGTCCCATTGTGGTGCGAACGACAAACGCAGCGACGATGATCGCTGCACCAAATTCAGGAACGGCCGCACCACGCTAGGTCGATTCGAGGAGACACGCGTTCGACAGCGGGTGCCGCGTTGCCTTGGCGCCGCGGGAACAAGTCTTGCTCGGATTTCCCAACGGGAGCGACGTCACCAAAACGGCGGCGTCGCGATTTTGTCGTTCTACTACTGGAGGCAGCATGAAATCGAGTCGTTCCATCAACTGGCGCGGTGCGGCGCTGGCCGCGGCGCTGGCGGTCGGCGTGGCACTCACCGGTCCGGCGCTTGCTCAGGGCAAGGTGCTGAAGTTCGTTCCCGAGGCGGATCTGCGCGCGCTCGATCCGATCTGGACCACCGCCTACATCACGCGCAACCACGGTTACATGGTCTACGACGTGCTGTTCGCCACCGACGCGAACTTCAAGGTCCAGCCGCAGATGGTCGACAAGTGGGAGGTCAGCAAGGATGGCCTCACTTACACCTTCACGCTGCGCGACGGGCTCAAATTCCACGACGGCGCGCCAGTCAAGTCGGCCGACTGCATCGCCTCTGTCGAGCGCTGGGCCAAGCGCGATGTCTTCGGCCAGAAGCTCGGCGAGATGACCGAATCGTGGAAGGCGGTGAACGACAAGACGTTCACGCTGAAACTGAAGAAGCCGTTCCCCTACGTGCTCGAGGCGCTGGGCAAGCCGTCGTCGAACGTGCCGTTCATCATGCCCGAGCGCGTCGCCAAGACCGACGCCTTCACCCAGATCACCGATCCGACCGGTTCCGGCCCGTTCAAGATGGTCAAGGAAGAATGGGTGCCCGGCAACAAGGTCGTCTACGTGAAGAACGCCGACTACGTGCCGCGCAAGGAAGCGCCCAGCTGGGGCGCCGGCGGCAAGGTGGTCAAGGTCGATCGCGTTGAGTGGATCTACATCCCTGATGCGGCAACGGCCGCCGCGGCGCTGAATGGTGGCGAAGTCGACTGGTGGCAACAGGTGCCGGTCGACCTTGTGCCGATCGTGGCGAAAAACAAGGACATCAAGGTCGAAAGCGTCGATCCGCTCGGCTCGATCGGCCTGCTGCGCTTCAACCATCTGCAGCCGCCCTTCAACAATGTGAAGATGCGGCAGGCCGTGCTGGCGGTGGTCGATCAGAAGGACTACGCGATCGCGATTGCCGGCGATCCGAAGAACGGCAAGCCGTGCCCGTCGTATTTCACCTGCGGCACGCCGATGGCGAGCACGGTCGGCTCCGAGGCGCTGACAGGCAAGCGCGACGTCGAGAAAGCCAAGGCGCTGGTCAAGGAGGCGGGCTACAAAGGCGAGAAGGTGATCCTGATGACCGCCACCGACCAGCCGATCGTGCACGCGCAGGCGCTGGTCACGCAGGAACTGCTGCGCAAGATCGGCCTGAACGTCGAACTGGCGGCCAGCGACTGGGGCACATTGATCACGCGTCGCTCGTCAAAAGAGCCGATCGAGAAAGGCGGCTGGAGCGTGTTCCACACCTGGTTCGTCGGTCCGGACATCACCTCGCCGGCACTGAATTCGCCGCTGCGCGGTGCCGGAGAAAAGTCGTGGTTCGGCTGGCCGTCGGACAACAAGCTCGAGGAACTGCGCGACGCATGGTTCAATGCGCCGTCCCAGGCGGAGCAGAAGAAGATCGCCGAGGAGATGCAGAAGCGCGCCTTCGAAACGGTGCCTTACGTGCCGACCGCGCAGTTCATCATCCCGACCGCTTTCCGCAGCAACCTGTCGGGTGTGATCGTGTCTCCGGTGACTTTCCTCTGGAACGTCGAGAAGAAGTAAGCAGGGGCCGTAAAGCTACTGCGCGGCCCGATCTTGCGTCTGCGCTGCTCGGCGCAACCTCGGGCCGCTCGCTACGCTTTCCGGCGCCTTCTTAGCGCCAAGGCGCGCATAGCGCGCCGGCGCTGACTGCGTCTCTGATGCTCCGCTACACGATCAAGCGCCTGCTCGCGACCATCCCGGTGATGGGCGTGGTGGCGCTGTTCGTCTTTTCGCTGCTGTACATCAGCCCGGGCGATCCGGCGGCGGTGATCGCCGGCGATATCGCCACCGAGGCCGACATCGCCCGCATCCGTGCCCAGCTCGGGCTCGACCAGCCTTACTTGGTGCGCTTCGGCGGCTGGCTGGCCGATCTGGCGCGCGGCGATCTGGGCACGTCGATCTTCACCAAGCTGCCGGTCGCCACGCTGATTGCGCAGCGCGTGGAGCCGACGCTGGCGCTCACCGTCTGCACGCTGATCGTCGCCGTCGGCCTGGCGGTGCCCCTGGGTG
>JBFINI010000489.1:0-2619 GCA_041611275.1 Burkholderiaceae bacterium | reverse complement strand
CTGCGCGCGCAGCGCCACTTCGTCGAGCGGGTCGGCCTCGAGCAACTGCGTGGCCAGCGCGATGCCTTTGTCGGCGTCGATGCCGTCGTCCAGCCGTTGCAGCGCCGCGCTGCGCCAGGCCACGCGCAGGCGGTCGCGCTCGAAACCGAGCCAGCTCGACCACGATTCGCTCGAATCGTCGTCGAAGCCGGCGAGCAGTTCGCCGCGCCGGAACGACAGGGCGTCGGCGAGGCGCTGTTCGCGCAAGGCGGCCTCGAAGGCGCCGACGTCGGTGTCGGCATCGACCCTCAATGCACCGCCCTGCATGTCGATCCGCAGCGGCAGTTCCATCGACTGCAGCCGGAACAGCGTCTTGCGCAGGTTGGCGTAGGCCGACTTGTTCTGCTGATCCGGCCACAGCAGCGCCGCCAGCTCGGCGCGGCCGACCCAGCCGCGCTTCAGCGCCAGATAGACGATCAGCTGCGTGCGCCGCTCGCAGGCGAGCGCGATCGACCGGCTGCCGTCGACGATCGTCGGCGAACCGAACAGCATCAGACGGACCGTCATCGCCAGGCTCCTGCGCTGCGCGAGCTTGCGCGGGCCGATGGCCGGCCGCAATCCCCGCCCGTGAGGAGCGCCTTTGCCCGCGACGCCTGCGGGGGCGCGCGCATCGGCGGCGGTTTTCCGCCTGCGCTGCGACGCGTGGAACGCTGGTGCAACGCCGTCGTTTCTAAGGTTCGCCGCGTCGTGCCGGCCGTCGAGCGATTCCCGCTCGCCGCCGCGGACACCCTTCCATGACCTAAGGAGATCGACATGAGTTCAGTCATTGAAACCCGTGCCCAGATCGCGGCGACGCCCGACCTGGCCGCGATAAAACAACGGCAGCAGGCCACCTGGGCCAGCGGTGATTTCGCCGTGATCGGCACCACGCTGCAGATCGTCGGCGAGTCGCTGGCCGAGGCCGTCGACGTTCGCGCCGGCGAGCGCGTGCTCGATGTCGCCGCCGGCAACGGCAACGCGACGCTGGCCGCAGCGCGCCGCTTCGCGCACGTGACCTCGACCGATTACGTGCCGGCGCTGCTCGACAAGGGCCGCCAGCGGGCGCGCGCCGAAGGGCTCGACGTGCAGTTCGAAGTGGCCGACGCTGAGGACCTGCCGTTCGAAGACGGCAGCTTCGATGTGGTGCTGTCGACTTTCGGCGCCATGTTCACGCCCGATCACGCGCGCCCGGCCGCCGAGATGCTGCGCGTCGCGCGCAGTGGCGGCCGCATCGGCCTCGCAAACTGGACGCCGCAGGGCTTCATCGGCCGCCTGTTCAAGGTGATCGGCGGCTACCTGCCGCCTCCGGCGGGGCTGCAATCGCCGGCGCTGTGGGGCACCGAGTCGCACCTGGCCGAACTGTTCGGCGCGCAGGCGAAGCAGATCCGCTGCGAGCGGCGTTTGTTCAACTTCCGCTATCGCTCGGCGGCGCACTGGGTACAGATCTTCCGCGACTACTACGGGCCGACGCACAAGGCCTTTGCCGCGCTCGACGCCAACGCCGCGCAGGCGCTGGAGCGCGACATCACCAACCTGCTCGAGCAGATGAACGTCGCCGGCAGCGCCTCGCTGGTGGTGCCGAGCGAGTACCTCGAAGTGGTCATCAGCAAGCGCTGAGCCGCCGAGCGATTCACCGCAATTTCCGTACGACTCATTCAGGGAACGACCATGACATCCTTCATCAAGTCGCCGCTGGCCCGCTTCGGCGTGGCGGCAATCCTGCTGGCCGCGCCGGCGCTCGAGGCGGCCGCCGACGTCATCACCGACTGGAACATCAAGGCCGGCGAACTCGTCGTCGAATCGAAGCTCGGCACGCCGCCGGCGATCCACGTGATGGCGATCGTGCAGACGGCAGTGCGCGACGCGGTCGAGGCGATCGCCGCGCGCGAGAAGGCCAGCACGCATCGCAGCGCCGAGCAGACCGAGATCGCCCGCTTCTGGGAATACTCGCTGCCGCCGATCTATCACGGCGTGGTGCGTTCGGTCGCTGTGCAGCCAGCACGCGAGCCGGCGCGCAACGCGCGGCTGTTCGCGGCGGTATCGCAGGCGATGGACGACGCGATGATCGCCGTGTTCGACGCCAAGTATCACTACAGCTTCTGGCGGCCGGTCACCGCGATCCGCAATGGCGACATCGACGGCAACGCGGCGACCGAACGCGACGCGGCGTGGACGCCGCTGATCGACAACCCGCTGCACCCGGAGTACCCGAGCGCGCATGCCATTCTCGCCGCCGCGGTCGGCACGGTGCTGCGGGCCGAGATCGTTAACGGTCCGACGCCGGTGCTGGCGACCTCGAGCCCGAGCGCCAAGGGCGCGACGCGCCGCTGGAGCAGCATCGAGGCGTTCGTGCAGGAGGTTGCCGACGCTCGCGTCTACGAGGGCATTCATTACCGCACCTCGACCGAGGTCGGCGCGGCGATGGGCCGGCGCATCGGCGAGCTGGCGGTGAGTCGGTCTCTGCGAAATGGCGAGTGAGCGGCCGGGCCGCGGGCTGCGCGCCTGGTGCGCACCGCGGTGTGGCCTCGCCCAGACCGAGAGGGCGGGGATCACACCTGCGGCGCGCATGGCGATGGCGGGCGCGCTACTCGTACAGCAGCG
>JBFINI010000488.1:0-2668 GCA_041611275.1 Burkholderiaceae bacterium | reverse complement strand
GGCGGTCGCCGACCGAGGTGCCCTTGCCGGCGGCCTCGGCGTACCACTGGCGGATCTGCGCCTCGTCGTAGAGCAGGTCGACCGGGCATTCGACGAACACCGGGCCGGGCACGCCGTCAGCGGCCAGCCGCAGCGCCTGCTCGACCATCGTGTCGAGATCGCGCACGCGGCGTGCGCGGAATACGCGCTTCACATGCGGTGCGATCAGCGGCCTCTGGTCAATGTCCTGCAGCGCGCCGCGGCCCTGCAGCGCGGTCGGCGCCGCGCCCCCAATCAATAGCAGCGGGCTTTGCGCCAGTTGCGCGTTCTTCAGCGCGGTGATCGTGTTGGTCAGTCCTGGACCGGCAGTGACCGCAACCACGCCCGGCAGCCCAGTGAGCCGCACCGCCGCGTCGGCGGCGAACACCGCCGTGGCCTCGTCGCGCGTGTCGACGATGCGGATGCCGCGCGCCCTGGCGGCAGCGAGGATCGGCGAGATGTGGCCGCCGCACAGCGTGAAAAGAAACGGCACGCCGTGCGCGCGCAGCACGGTGGCGATGCGTTCGCCGCCGTTCATTGCTTGCACCGATCGATGTGTTTGGCGACCAGCAACTTGATGTCGATCCTGCCGACGCGCGTTGTTGTCATCGTTGTGCCGGCCCGGCCAGCGCGGTTGTCCCGCTCTTGTCCCTTGGCCAGACAATCTATCAGCGTGCCGGCGACGGCAGCAACTCTCCGCGAGGTCGTGCCGCGCCCGAGCGCGAAAAACCGCCTTTCAAGAACCGCGCTATTTGATCGGTTCGACCGACCCGGAACCGCTGATCTGCCGCGTGATTTTCGGCGTGCCGCGATAGCGCACGTCGCCCGAACCGTCGATGACGACCTTCAGCTCGTCGCTGGCGTGCACGCGCGCATCACCGCTGCCGCGGATGCGCACGGCGACCTGCCTGGCCTGCAGCTTGTCGCAGTAGACGTCACCGGCGCCGTCGATCACCACGCCAACGCTGGTCGCGGTGCCGGCAGCACGGAATTCGCCGCTGCCGGCGATCGACACCGCCACCGCGTTGGCCTGCACCGATTCGATGCGGATGTCGCCGGCGCCCTGGATCGTCGCCTCGAACACTTCGGTGCTGATCCGCTCGGCACGGACTTCGCTCGAGCCGCGCAGCACGATGGCCTGCATTTCGGGCGCCTGCACCTTGACGTGGATGCGTGTCTGCGTGCGGTACGACGCGCCGGGGCGCAGGCCGACCACCAGGGCCTCGCCCTGCGTGGTGGTTTCGATCAGCGGCGCGATGTTGTCGTCGGCGTGCACGACGACACGGAACGCATCTCCGATCTGCAGACGGACGTCGACCGGTCCCTGCACCACCAGCCGGTTGAAGCCGGCGACGCTTCGCACATCGTCGATGACCTTGCCCGAGCCGGTGACCTGTTTGCCGGAGCCGCCGAAGCGCGCAATTTGTATGTTCGGCGCCGCGGCAGCCGCCGCCAGCGGCAGGGCCGTGCCGCCGATCAGCAATGTTCGTCGCAACGGATTTGTCGGAGCCATGGATCTGCCTTGTCGAAGCGTTGGCGCAGTATGCGCAGACCCGCGGGCGATCGCACGTCAACAGCGATGGATCGTTGCGCGCCGGGCATGAAGCGCAACCGCAGCCGATAGCCGGGATGCGGTGCGCGCCTAGTCGCGACTCAGTTCGCGCCGGATGCGGCGCACGGCGCGCCACGTCAGGTAGGCCAGCAGCGGAATCGCCGCGGCGACGATCCAGTCCGGATTCAGCCCGGGCCACACCGTGCGCAACGGCTTGACGAGATAGCCGAGCAGTCCGGCCGCGTAGTAGGTGATCGCCGCCACCGACAGCCCTTCGACCGTCTGCTGCAGACGCAGCGCCACCTTGCCACGCCGCTCCATGGCTGCCAGCAGCTTCTGGTTCTGCTCTTCGCGCGCCACGTCGACCCGCGTGCGCAGCAACGCGCTGGCCCGCTCGATCCGCGCCGACAACGCTTCCTGCCGCCGCGCCGCCGCCGCGCACGAATTCATCGCCGGTGCCAGCCGCCGCGACAGGAAGCCGGCGATCGTGCGCCGGTCGCCGATGCGGACCTCGCGCAGTTCGCGCACCCGGCTTGCCACCAGTTCCCAGTACGCCTGCGCCGCCGAGAAGCGGAAGGCGGTGGCGGCGACCGATCGTCCGACCTCGGCCGCCAGCCGTGTCAGTTCGTCGAGCAGGCGACGCTCCTCCTGCTGCGCGGCGATCGCGTCGACCTGCCCGTGCAGCGCGGCGGTGGCCGAGGTGATTTCGGCCAGGCGGTGCTCGATGTCGTTGAGCAGCGGAAACGCCGCGCGCGCCAGCGGGAAAGCCAGCAGCGCCATCATCCGGTAGATCTCGATCTCGATCACCCGCTGCACCAGCCGCGCGCTCTGTGGCGCGCTCATGCCGGCATCGAGCGCCAGCCAGCGCGAGCGGCCGCCACCGTCAGCCTCGGTGTAGACGATGAAGTCGGTGTACAGCCACGCCGCCGCATCGAGAATGCCGGCGCCGGCCAGCGCCTGGCGGTCGAACCAGCGCGCCAGTTCGTTCTCGTCGGGCGGCGTAGCCGCAGCCGGCAGCAGCACGATATCGGCGGCCGCGATCAGCCGCCCCGGCAGCCGGGCCAACGCACCGGGGGCGAAGGCACCGAAAGCACTGGG
>JBFINI010000487.1:0-2672 GCA_041611275.1 Burkholderiaceae bacterium | reverse complement strand
TCAGTCCCGATTCGTCGATGAAGACGATCGTGCGGCCTTCGCGGCGGCACTTTTTTTTGGCGCCGGCCAGCGGCGCTGCTTGCACTCGACGATGGCCGTCTCGTCGCGCTGCACGGCGCAGCCCACCGGCCGCTGTCTGGAAAAGCCCAGGCTGCGCAGCAGCAGTCACACGTTGGCGGCGCTGAAGGCCACACCGAAGTCGCCTTCGATCAGCGCGGCCACGCGCTGCAGCGTCCACAACTCGGTCGGAAAGCCGCAGGTGATCGCGCCGCGCTGCAACTGCTCGACCAATTGCCGCTTCTGCTCTGCGTCGAGCGCGGCCGGCCGGCCCAGCGGTTTGCGCCGCCAGACCTGCGCATCGGCAAGACAAGCGTGGTCCCAGTTCGACACTGTCTGTCGGCTCACCTCCCGCGCGCGCGCCACCTCCGCCTGCGCCACGCCGCTCGCCAGCATCCGCATGCCCTTGCGGCGCCGTTGCTCCAGCGTCTTGAAATCCCGCTTGTACTTCACCGTCGCCATGCCGCAACCCCGTGATCGTGAACCTATCACGATCAACGCACAGCATGGCGAAACGGTTGTCAAGCATTTACGTAATACTCAGTAGTAATTGCGGCCGCAATCGCCGCGCCGGCGGTCCGGATACGGCGCGGGCCTTGCGAGCAGGCGAATACGCCGACCGCAAAGTGCAGCAGCGAGTAAACGTAGAAAGAGGTCGCCTCCACCGTGCTGAGGGCGGCGGCGCAAATCGACAACGCTCGAGTCAGCTCGCCCGCGATCGCCACTGGCGGCGGCTGCGCCTCCCTGGGCAAACGCGTCCAACTGCGCCCGTCGGGCATCGAAATCAATACGTTTCGAGATGCAGCCGGCCATCTTGCCGCAGTTTCGCGTGCAGGCTATCCCATTCAAGTTCGCGCGTTGCTGCGGCTGCCTTCAGCGCTTCGAGCACGCCGTCCTCCATGCCGCGCAGGCCGCACACGAAGATGAAAGTGTCCGGATCCTCAAGCAGCGCGCCGACGTCCGCCGCGCGTTCGCGCATCGCGTCCTGCACGTAGCGGCGCGGCTGGTCCGGCGTGCGCGAGAAGGCGAAGTTGATGTCGATGAAGTCCTTCGGCAGGTTCATCAGCGGGCCGAAGTACGGCAGTTCCGCCTGCGTGCGGGCGCCGAAGAACAGCATCAGTTTGCCGCCCTCGCCCTTGCCGAGCCGCCGGCGGCGGCGCTCGGTCATCGCCCGCATCGGCGCCGAGCCGGTACCGGTGCAGACCATCAGGAGGCTGCTTCCCGGATGGTTCGGCATCAGGAAAGTATTGCCGAACGGGCCGATCACCTGCACGGTGTCGCCCTTTTTCAGATCACACAGATAGTTCGAGCACACGCCGCGCACCGGCTTGCCGTCGTGATCGGCGGTGACCCTTTTCACCGTCAGCGACAGGTTGTTGTAGCCGGGCCGCTCGCCGTCGCGCGGCGAAGCGATCGAGTACTGGCGTGCGTGATGCGGGCGCCCGTTTTCATCGACGCCGGGGGGAAGGATGCCGATCGACTGGCCTTCGAGCACCGGAAACGGCGTGCCGCCGAAGTCGAGCACGATGTGCCGGGTATCGCTTTCTGCTGCCGCATCGGTGACGCGGTAGTTGCCCATCACGGTGGCGGTGGCCGGGTTGCGCTGCGTGTAGAGATTCAGGTAGGGATGCGAGGCTGACCACGGCGGCACCGTCGAGCCGGGCACGGACGCCGGCGGCACCGGCGGCGCGTCTTCGACGGCGACTTCGCTCGCGGTGGTTGCATGGGCGATATCGACTTCGCTCACCGCCGGCAGTTCGTCCCAGCTGAACTGGTCGTCGATCGAGTACGCCTCGACGCGAACCACCGTGCGCCAGTTGTCGATCGCGCCGGTCGGGCACGGCGAGATGCACGACATGCAGGCCTTGCACTTGTCGGCCAGCACGACGTAGTTGCGCGAGTCGTGCGTGATCGCGCCGACCGGACAGGTCTCTTCGCAGGTGTTGCAGCGAATGCAGATCTCCGGGTCGATCAGGTGCTGGCGCAGCAGCTCGGAGGCAGGAGCATTCATGGATTGCGAGCGTCCGGAAATCCGCGATCCGTCATCGCCGCCCCCGACCGAAGTCGGGGGCGGGCTCCGGCGGGAATCCACAGGTTTGAGGGCATAGCCCACCGGGTCCCCGCCTGCGCGGGGGCGACACACGACGGTCACCGGACGGCGGCATCGCCGAGCTCCACCTCAGTTGAATCGCACGTACTGGAAATCGATCGGCTGCTTGTTGATGCCGACCGACGGCGGCGCGATCCAGTGGGCGAAGCGGCCGGACTCGGTGACGCGGCCCATCAGCGAGGCGACGAAGGCGCGATCCTCGGCGCTCGGCAGCCATTCGCGTTCGTGCCGGGCCCAGTCAGCTTCGCTGACTACTTCGCCCGTCGGACTGACGCGCACGCCGGCCAGCGAGCCGATGCGGCGGTTGAATGCCTTGTGCGGCGCCTGCAGGCGGAACGGGATGCCGGTCTTCTCAATCACCCGGTTCCAGCGGCCGATGCCGGCGATCGAGTCCTTGATGTAGTCATCGCGCAGCACTTCATTGAGCGCGTTGAGCATCGGCACCTCGCGCTCGACCAGCTTGCCGTCGGTCACGCCGAGCACGGTGTAGGTGCGACCGTGCAGG
>JBFINI010000486.1:0-2683 GCA_041611275.1 Burkholderiaceae bacterium | reverse complement strand
GTCGACGGCTGCATGCCGTCGGACATGGCCACCGGCAGCGCCGCCGAGATCGAGGAGGAGCGGCGCCTGTTCTACGTCGCGCTGACGCGCGCCAAACGCCACTTGTCGCTGCTGGTGCCGCAGCGCTTTCACGTCACGCAGCAGGCCAAGCACGGCGACCGGCATCTGTACGGCGCGCTGACGCGCTTCATCCCTGCGGCCGTCGCCACGCTCTTCGATGCGCAATGTCCCTGCGCCGAGCCCGCGCCTTCGCTGTCCGATGCAGCAACGCAAAGCATCGACGTTCGCGCACAGATCCGTGGACTGTTCTGACCGTGCTCAGTGAAAGCACCTGGTGTTGGCGAACAGGGTCAGTCGATCGACGCCGAATTCGGCTGCCAGGTTGGTGCCGAACAGCCCGAGCCACCGCTCCTGCGCAACATAGGCGAGTTCCTCGCTGGCGGCCACGCAGGGGTACTTGAACTCGGCGACATCCTGGATGTAGTGAACCATCTCGTGAACCAGGATCGACAACTCTGCCGGCGTGCTGCCGGTCCACTCCTGGCGCAGGAAGATCGTGTCGGATCCGGGGTCGTAGATCGCGTCGACCTCGCGCCGACCCCTTGATACCTTGGCCACCTCTTCCGGCCGACCCGACAGCAGGCCGGTGTAGCGGAAACTCGTCATCCTCGGACCCGACTCCAGCTTGATGCTCGGGACTGACCGGACCAGCGGCAACTCGAAGCTGACCGACAGCCAGGCCGCGATGGCGTTCAGCAGCTGCGCTCGGGCGGCCGCGTCGCCAATCCAGTCGCGTGGCGCGTCGAAGGAGACTTGATAGCCGGTGCCGGCCAGCGTCACGGCCTGCACTGCCGCCTGCCCAGGGGCAGGATCGCGGCCGTTCCGATCGGCGCCCTTGGCCTCGGTGTGGCCAGACGTCACGGCAGTGGCGAGCACGAAGGAAATCAACGCGTGCCTGAACACGAGCGGAACCTGCGAAGGCGTGTCTGCCTGCTGCGTGCCTGATCCCAGCCGGGTCATCGAGCCGGCTGCCTTTTCGGCCATGCCAATGGCGCTGATCGAGTGACAGGTCTAGCGCCGGCGGCCGCGCCTTGCCAATCCCTAGATGAGCACTTGCGGACGCCCGAAGGGCTCACAATCGGGCGCGCCGTGCTGCGTGCCGCCGGCCGCTGATGTCAACCGTAGAGGAAATTCATGCGCATCCGTACGCTGCTTGTTCTGCTGGTCATTGCCCTGATTGCCGGCTTTGCGGCCCTCAACTGGCCCGCGTTCACGACGCCCAGCCCGCTGAACCTGGGCCTGAGCACGGTCGAGGCGCCGCTGGGCCTGGCGATGCTCGGGCTGATCGTGTTCATCACGCTGGCCTTCGCGGTCTACGTCGCCGTGTGGCAGGCTTCGATCCTGATGGAAACGCGCCGCCATGCGAAGGAGTTGCAGGCGCAACGCACGCTGGCAGACCAGGCCGAGGCGTCGCGATTCACCGAACTGCGCGCTGTGCTGCACGCCGAGCTCGAGCGACTCGAACAGCGCATCGACGCGGCACAGGAGTCGCTGCGCGCGGATATCCGCGACGGCACGAATTCGCTGGCGGCGATGCTGGGCGAGATCGACGATCGGACGCGGCCGCGGCTGCCGAATGCCGCACCCTGAGCTTCAGGCGTGATTGCGGCAGCGGCCTGACAGGGCACGGCGCGGCCGGCCTTGGGCCTGCATCAGGCGCCAGCGCCAGCGGCGCTGTCGGACACCTGGGCCGCTTCGTTGACGGGCTCGGCCGCCGGGTGGCCGATCAGCGCAATCCAGTGCAGCAGCACGAAGGTGGTCGCCACCGACGCGAGCATCGCGGCAGCACGGATCTTGACATTGGGTTTCATGGCGGACTCCGATCGCACGTTGTCTGGACGATGGAGTGATTGGGCCGGCCGCGCATTGCGCGCGGATTGCAGCGGGCGCCCGTGCGATGACGGTTGAAATCCTGGCCAGGCTAAGTCACCGCTTCGACCGCCGCATCGAACAGGTAGCCCGCGCCGCGTTCGGTCTTGATGAACTGCGGATGCGCCGGGTCGGGCTCGATCTTGCGGCGCAGGCGCAGGATCTGCACGTCGATCGAGCGGTCGTAGACCTCGGCGTTGTGCAGCCGTGACAACTCGAGCAGCTGGTCGCGCGACAGGATGCGCTGTGGCGACGAGACAAACGCCGCCAGCAGGCTGAACTCGCCGTTGGTCAGGTCGACCGAGCGGCCCTCGGCCGACTTCAGCTTGCGCAGCCCGACGTTGAGCTCCCAGGGGCCGAAGCGGTAGGCGCGCACGCGGGCGATCGCATCGGCGACCGTCGCCTGGGCGCGAGCCCGCCGCAGCAGCGCGCGGATGCGGGCCAGCAGCTCGCGCGGGCTGAAAGGCTTGGTCAGGTAGTCGTCGGCGCCCAGCTCCAGGCCCATCACGCGGTCGGCCTCCTCGGCCAGGCCGGTCAGCATCAGGATCGGGATCGCCGACGCCTCGCGCAGGCGGCGCGCGATCTGCATCCCGTCCTCGCCCTGCAGCCGCAGGTCGAGCACGAGCAGGTCGAAAGTCTGGCGCGCCATCGCGGCATCGAGCTCGCGGCCGCTGGCCACGGTGGTCACGCGAAGCCCGTTGGCGGACAGGTAGTCGGCCACCAGCTGCCGGATCGACACATCGTCGTCGAGCGC
>JBFINI010000485.1:0-2685 GCA_041611275.1 Burkholderiaceae bacterium | reverse complement strand
GGAGTACAAGGCGATGGCGCAAGGCGTCCTTTCGTACTTCGGCACTTACGCCGTCGACGAGGCCAGCGGACAGATGACGATGCAGATCGTCAGCAGTTCGTTCCCGAACTTCAACGGCATCGCGCAGAAGCGTTCGATTGCGCTAGCGGGCGACGACCTGACCATCATCAATCCCGGCGGCTCGGTCGGCGGCACCGCCGAGGTGAAATGGCGCCGGACCCAATAGCCTCTGCGCTCATGACGCCACTGCGGGTCGCCATCGTGCTGGCATCGGGCAAGGCGCGCGCCGCCGCGTTGCTGCTGCTGGCGGCGCTGTTGTGCCCATCGCCGGCGCTCGCCGCCAGCGATAGCGCGCCTGTCAACGTGGTCTTCCAGGTCAGCGAGGGCGAGCGGCAGTTGAAGATGGCAGTCTTTGCCGCGCGCCGCGATATCCGCCTCGATCCGGGGGCCAGGATCGAGATCGTGGTGTGGAACGACAGCGTTCGCTTCCTGCTCGCCGACCCGCTGTACGACGACCTGCACGACGCGATCCGCGACCTGGCGCGGCGCGGCGTGCTGATCAAGGTCTGCGCCGATTCGCTGCGCGCGAATAACCCGGATCGCCTCGACCTTTTGCCGCAGGCGAGCATCGTGCCGTCCGGTACGCACGAGGCCGCGCGGCTGCAGCAGCGCGGCTATGCCTACGTACGGCCGTGACACGCATTCGCGACCGCGCCGCCGCTTGCTGCCCGCGAATTCGGCGCACAATGATCGGATCGATCAGGGAATCGAAAGGGGCGCCCGATGTCGCGAACAGTTGCATTCGTGTTTGCGCTAGTGGCGCTGATGGCCGCCCCGTTCTCGGCGCAACATGCCGCGGCCCAGGAGGAGCGGCTGCTTTATCAGCTGACTCGGCAGGCCAACGTACGGGTCGTGCTCGACGCGGTCGAGTCGCACATGAATGAACCCGGCCAGCGACGAATTGCGCTGGTGGCGCGCGGCGGCGGCGTGCGTGCGATGGTCGCCGGCGCCGTCGACGCCAAGGGCGAACCGTACGAACCGGCGCTGCGCCGCCTGATGGCGCGCGGCGTCGACGTCATCGTCTGCCACATCTCACTCGACACCCAGCGGCTCGAACCGGCTCAGGTGGCAACTGGCCGGATGGTCCCCGCCGGCGCCGGCGAAGTCGAGCGGCTGCTTGGCCTGGGCTATCGAGAGATGCAATGACGCACAAGTGCAGCAGCTTCGCGCGGCGACGCCTGCTGCTGCGGGCCCTGCCGGCGGCGGCGCTGCTGCTGATGCGACCGGCGCCGGCACAATCACGCGTGGCGCGCGTCGGGCTGCTGTCGACGGGCCGGCCCGACGCGGAGCGCGCCTACATCGAAGCGCTGCGCACCGGCCTGCGGCGCCGCGGCTGGGAAGAGGGCCGCAATCTCGCGCTGGTCGCCGTCTTCGCCCATGGCGATTACGGCCGGCTGCCGGCGCTGGCCGCGGAACTTCTCGCCAGGAAGGTCGACCTGATCGTTGCGGCCAGCACGCGTGCTGCGTTC
Source organism: Burkholderiaceae bacterium (assembly GCA_041611275.1). Taxonomy (GTDB): domain Bacteria; phylum Pseudomonadota; class Gammaproteobacteria; order Burkholderiales; family Burkholderiaceae_F; genus JADJWR01. The sequence continues at coordinate 1,156 of JBFINI010000485.1, read as the reverse complement.
GCCGCCAGGGACGCCACCGCGAAAGTACCGGTTGTCTTCGCCACCGTGCAGGACCCGGTCGACGAAGGGCTGGTCGCCTCGCTGTCGCGACCCGGCGCCAATCTGACCGGCATCGCGGTCAACAGCTTCGTCATCGTGCCGAAGCGGCTGGAGCTCCTGAAGGAGGCGCTGCCGCAGCTGAAGCGGGCGGCGATGCTGTTCGAAGCCGAAGACCCGTCATGCCAGGTGAGTTGGGAGCGGCTGGCGGATTCGGCAAAGACGCTGGGCATTGCGATGCAGAAGATCGAGATCGATGCCTCGCACGACTATGGACGGGCCTTTGCCTCGCTTGCGCAGGGACGCGCGCAGGCGGTCATCGCGCCGACCAACCTGCTGTTCCTCGGCGATGCGCCGCGCATCGGCGCGCTGGCGACGAACCACGGCGTGCCACTGGTGCAACAGGGCGCCGAGGGCGCCGACGAGCATTCGCTGTTCAGCTACGGCCCGAGCCTGGTCGATGCCTACGAACGCGCGGCCTCCTACGTCGACCGCATCCTGCGCGGCGCCAACCCGGCCACGCTGCCGGTCGAGCAGTCGACGCATTACGAACTCGTGCTGAACATGAAAGTGGCGCGCGCGCTTGGCATCAGCTTTCCGCGCGCGATGCTGGCCCGCGCCGATCGCGTGATCGACTGAGCGTTGCGCTATTCGATCAGTTCGTCGGCGCGCGCCCGCAACGTCGCCGGCAGGTTGATGCCGAGGGCCTTCGCCGTGCGCAGGTTGATCACCAGTTCGACCTTCGGCGGGAATTCCACCGGCAGGTCGGCCGCCTTCGCACCGCGCAGGATCTTGTCGACATAGGTCGCCAGATAGCGGAACGTGCCGCGAATGCTGGGGCCGTAGGTCATCAGGAAACCGGCGGCGGCGAACTCGCCCCAGCCGGAAATCGCCGGCACCCGGTGGCTGGCCGCGAACGCCGCGATGCTTGCGGCCTTCAGCGACATCAGGCCGTCGACCGACGTCACGATGGCCTGCGCGCCGCCGCGCGCGATCGCGGTGAACGCGCCATCGAAGTCGGCCGCCGTTTCGACGGCGACGTGCTGCAGCGTCAACCCCAGCCGTTGCGCGGCCTTGACCGCCTCCTTGATCTCGGAGTGTGCGCCTGGGTGCCGCATGT
>JBFINI010000484.1:0-2693 GCA_041611275.1 Burkholderiaceae bacterium | reverse complement strand
TAAGGTCGGCCGCGCGGAAAATCCAATCGCATCATTGGATGCGACCTATTCGTTTGGGCGATGCGGGATAAACATGTCGTACAGAATCATGAGCCGCGCACGACGCCGCAGTGGAGCGGGTGCAGGTCACTGCGCGATCGACCGAACCGAGGCGCGAATCGCCAGTGTCGCTTTTCGCGCATAACCTCTCATCAATCGCGGGTTATCGGTCCGCACCCGCGGCAGCAAAACTGAACGCACACGCGCGGGCCCAGAAACGGGGGAGGCGATCGCCTTGCAGCTGCGCGAGCCGGCGCGCGACGATGCGCGCATCACGGATGCAGCAAGAATCTCGCGCGGTACGTGTTGTCGATGCGCCCGCCCGCCAAAAAGGCGGGCCATAATCGTCGCCCGCAGCCGGTCGCTGCGCCCACAAAAGAGAAAGGAGACACACCATGCTTGCAAGAATCGCGCTGGCGGCCTCGGCGTTGTCGCTGGCGGCCTGCCAATCGATGAGTCCGATGGCCTCTGCGCCGGCCGCACCCGCGACGCCCGCGGCGGCTCCAGCGCCTGCGTGGCAGCAGGGCCGTCCCGCGGAGATGGCGACCTCCAAGCTCGCGCCGCATCCCGGCCGGCTGACGGTCACGCCGGCCAGCGAAATCCCGATCGGCAGCTTCAAGCTGCCGCCCGGCTTCAAGGCCGAGATCTGGGCCAGCGGCATTCCCGGCGGCCGCGCGATGGCGCGCGGCGACAGCGGCAAGATCTATGTCGGCACGCGCGGCATCGGCCGCGTCTACGAGATCACCGACAACGGCACCACGCGCACCAGCCGTGTCGTGGTCGACAAGCTCACGCAGCCGGCCGGCGTCGCAATCAAGGACGGATCACTGTACGTGATGGCGATCGACAAGGTGCTGCGCTTCGACGGCATCGAGAAGAATCCGAACGTCGCGCCGGTGGACATGACCGCTGCCTTCAAGCTGCCGAAGGAGCAGCACCACAACTGGAAGTACATCGCCTTCGGCCCCGACGGCAAGCTGTACGTGCCGTTCGGCGCGCCGTGCAACATCTGCGAGCCACCGCCGGAGTATGCGCAACTGCGCCGCTACAACGCCGACGGCTCCGGCATGGAAGTGATCGCCCGCGGCATCCGCAACACGGTCGGCTTTGCCTGGCATCCGGTGACCAAGGAACTGTGGTTCACCGATCACGGCCGCGACTGGATGGGCGACGACACCCCCGAAGAAGAGCTGAACCGCATCACCAAGGTCGGCCAGAACTTCGGCTTCCCGTACTGCCATGCCAACGGCGTGGCCGACCGTGACCTCAAGAAGGCCAATCCGTGCGACGGCGTCACGCTGCCGGTGACCACGATGGGCCCGCATGCGGCGGTGATGGGCGTGCTCTTCTACACCGGCAACATGTTCCCGGCCGAGTACAAGAACATGATCTTCGTCGCCCGCAAGGGCTCGTGGAACCGGAGCAAGAAATTCGGCTTCGACGTGGTGACCGTGGCCACCGATGCCGAGGGCCGCAACCCGAAGGTCACGCCGTTCATGACCGGCTTCCTCGACCCGGCTACAGACACCTTCACCGGCCGCCCGGCGTACCTGCTGCAACTGCCCGACGGGTCGGTGCTCGTCTCCGACGAACAACTGGGTGCGATCTATCGCATCAGCTACGGGCGTTGATGATCGCCAGGCGAGTGCCGCGCTCGTCGATGAGGCTGGCCGCGACAATCGCCACCGTCGCGCTGCTGCTGCCGAGCGCAGCAGCAGCGCAGCCCTCGGCCGAAGTGCTGGCCACGTGCAACGCCTGCCACGGACCGGGCGGCAATTCGCAGATCCCGAAGACACCGTCGCTCGCCAGCCAGCCGAAGCTGTTCCTCGAAACACAACTGGTGCTGATCCGCGAGGGGTTGCGTGACGTCGCCGAGATGAAAGGCGTGATGGAAGGCATGCCTGATGCGGCGATCATCGCGCTGGCGGAGCACTATGCCGCGCGGCCGCTCGCACCGAAGGCCGCGCCGGTGGATGCCGAGAAGCTTCGCCGCGGCCAGGAAATCTCACGCCAGCTTCTGTGCGGCACCTGCCACCTGCCCGACTACAGCGGCCAGAAGCAGGTGCCTCGGCTGGCCGGCCAGAACGAGGCCTACCTGCTGTACTCGATGACGCAGTTGCGCGACAGCCCCGGGCCGGGCCGCGACACGATCATGGCCTCGACACTGCGCGGGCTCAGCGATGCGCAGCTCACCGACCTGGCGCACTACTTCGCAAGGTTCGGGCCGTAGCTGGGCGCGTTGCGCCTCACAGTTGCGTGTACTTCCTGCTGTTGCCTCGCGCCCGCTCGACCGGGTACTTGCGCTCGTTGACGGCGAGCTTCTCGCGCGCCGCCTGCAGCGGATCGATGCCCAGCAGATCGCAGAACTCCACCAGGTAGATCAGCACATCGCCGACCTCCATCGCCACCGCCTGCCGCTGCTCGTCCGTGAGCGTGCGGCTCTGCGCGTCGGTCAGCCACTGGAAAATTTCCAGCAGTTCACCGCTTTCGATGACCAGCGAACAGGCCAGGCTCTTCGGCGAATGGAACTGCGCCCAGTCGCGCGCCGCGACGAAGCTGCGCAGGCTGTTTCTCAGACCGTGCAGGTCGTTATTCATCGGCAATTTCCTTCTCTGCGGTTTGGCCGTTCCCGAAGCTGAGAAGCGGCGCGACGC
>JBFINI010000483.1:0-2693 GCA_041611275.1 Burkholderiaceae bacterium | reverse complement strand
GGGTGCCGGCTTCGTCGCGCTCCATCAGCCGGCTGTAGCCGGCAACATCGGCGATCATCACTGCCGCCAGCCGGCGCGTCGAAGGTGAACTCATGAAGAAGTTTTCTGGCGCACAGGCAAGCGACCTAATGCCGTCGTCGACCGATAAGTTTCGGCGCTGTCGGCGTTGCGCGAAGTCTACGAGAGGGCGCTTCCGGCTGACGGTGCGCTAATTTGCGGCCATGGACACGCGCAATAATCAGGACCCCGCCGCGCGGCTGCCGCACGGTGGCGCCAACGCGGTGCGCGAACACGACTCGCCGTGGGTGCGCAGCCTGCTGATCGGTGCCGGCACATTGTGCGTGCTGCTCGGGGTGATCGGCATCTTCCTGCCGCTGCTGCCAACCACGCCCTTCATGCTGCTGGCGGCGGCCTGCTTCGCGCGCTCGTCGCGCCGCTTCCACGACTGGCTGCTCACCAACCGCACGTTCGGACCGCTGATCCACGAATGGGAGCAGCACCGTTCGATTCCACGGCGGACCAAGCTCACCGCGATCGTGCTGATGTCGCTGACGCTGGCCGCTTCGATCTTCTTCTTCGTCGAATTGCGCTGGCTGCAAGTGCTGCTGGCCGCAGGTGGTCTGGCGCTGGCGATCTGGCTGTACCGTATCCCGTCGCGGCCTTCGTAACGAAGCGTCGCAGTGGGCCCTTCATGGACACGCACAAGCGCTAGCCGGCGGTCATCAACCGCCACGGGAGGACCACCTGGCCGACGGCCGGCTGGCCGTGGCGATCGCGACGAGGTTGGGGCCGAACGAGACGGCGGCGGCGCCTTGGCGATACCATCGCGCTGCAAGGACGACTCGCTGCCGCATCGAAGGGGCGAGCGAAACATGATCGACGACAGATAAGGAGACTCCACATGTCAGGTACAGCCCGAAAACTCACGGCCGCGGTTGCGCTGGCTGCCGCGGCGGTCACCGGCGCCACGCTTGCTGCCGGCTATCCGACCAAGGCGGTGAACTACATCATCCCGTTCGGGCCAGGCGGCGAGTCCGATATCTCGGCCCGGCTGCAGGAGCCGGTGTTCAAGAAGCTGACCGGGCAGAGCCTGGTGATCCAGTACAAGCCCGGCGCGGGCGGCGCCGCGGGTTGGTCGCAACTGAACGGCATGCAAGCCGACGGCTATACGGTGATGGGCACCAACCTGCCGCACATCGTGCTGCAGCCGCTGGACAAGGATGTCGGCTACAAGACCGACGACATCACCACGCTGTACTGGTTCCACTTCACGCCCGATGCGCTGCTGGTGCCGGCCGACAGCCCGATCAAATCGCTGAAGGACTTCGTCGAAGCCGCCAAGAAAGCGCCGGGTTCACTCACCCTGGGCGGTTCGGGGACCAATTCGGCCAACCATCTGGCACAGCAGCAGTTCGACAAGCTGGCCGGCATCAAGACGACCTACGTGCCGTTCGGCGGCACCGGGCCGGCCAACACCGCGCTGCTGGGCAAGCAGGTCAGCGGCAGCTGGGGGTACTCGACGATCCAGATACAGCTCGGCGACCAGGCGCGTTGTCTCGGCGTGGCGATGGACGCGCGTCATCCCAAGCTGCCGAATTGCCCGACGTTCAAGGAGCAGGGCTTCAACCTCGTCGGCGGCGCCTATCGCGGCGTCGCGGTTCCAAAATCGACGCCCGCCGACATCAAGGCGCAGCTGGCTGAGATCCTTGGCAAGATCAACAAGGATCCGGAATTCATCAGGAAGATGGAAGACGGTGGCTTCGCCATGCTCGACGTCGGGCCGGCGCAGATGGACAAGTTCATGGCCGAGGTGAAAGCGCGCTACGAGGCGCTGGCCAGGGACATGGGCATCAAGAAGAAGTAATCGCTACGCAACCGACTCAAGACGCGACGCTTCGCCGGCCGCCGGCAACGCGTCGCGCTCGTTTCCTGGCTCGCGCATGTTCGGCCTCGATTACCTGCTGGCGGCGCTGACGCCGTACAACCTGCTGCTTGCGCTGGCTGGCGTGGTGGCCGGAACGGCGATCGGCGCGCTGCCGGGACTGACCGCGACGATGGCCGTCGCGGTGCTGGTGCCGTTCACCTTTGCGATGGAGCCGGCCTCGGCGCTGATCGCGCTGGGCGCCATTTACACCGGCGCCATCTACGGCGGCGCCTATGCCGCCATCTTGCTGAACACACCGGGCACGCCGTCGTCGATCGCCACCACGTTTGACGGTTTTCCGCTGGCCAAGAGCGGCCGCGGCGACCTGGCGCTGACGCTTGCTTGCCTGGCCTCGGTCATCGGCGGGCTGGTCGGGGCGCTGTTCCTGCTGCTGCTGGCGCCGCCGATGGCGACGGTGGCGCTGAAGTTCGGCCCCGTTGAGTACTTCTGGCTCGCCATTTTCGGGCTGACGCTGATTGCCTCGCTCGGCGAAGGCAGCACGATCAAGGGACTGATCGGTGGCTGCATCGGCCTGCTGCTGTCGATGGTCGGTGTGGCCGAGGTCGGTGGCGACGTGCGTTATGTCGGCTCCATGCAGGCGCTGCTCGGCGGCATTGACGTCGTCTCCGCGCTGATCGGGCTTTATTGCGTCCCGGTGCTGATCGATCTGGTGGCCACGCCGACGCCGCACCTGAAACTGTCGGGTGCGGTCGCCGGCTATCGGTTGCGCGAAGCAGGATCGATCATGGCGCGCGCCAAGTTCAATCTC
>JBFINI010000482.1:0-2695 GCA_041611275.1 Burkholderiaceae bacterium | reverse complement strand
TGCCAACGGGCTGGTTGAAGCGCGCCTCGGCGGCGGGGCCGTCGACGCTGCCCGCGACCCCGGCGGCGCCGGCAACCGTGGTGACATCGCCGCTGGCCGACACCCGTCGGATAATGGAATTGTCCGTGTCGGTGACGTAAAGATTGCCCGCGTTGTCAGCGGCCAGTCCAGTGGGGCCGGCGAATCGCGCCTGCGCCGCGGCACCGTCGACATCGCCGCGCCCGCCCAGGCTGCCGGCGAACAACGCGAGTCGGCTCGTACCCTGCGCTACTCGCACGGCGCCGCGCGTGCTCTGTCCTTCGGCTGCGGCGAGCACTTCGGCCTGTCCGGTCGCCACCGCCACGATCGCGCCGCCAGAGGACACGGAAAGTACGCTCGCGTCGGTGCTGCTCCAGGTGGCGCTGGCCGTGACGTCTTTTCTTGAAGCGTCGGCGTAGGTCAGCGTCGCGGTCAGTTGCGCCGATTGACCCGGCAGCATTGGCGCCGCCAGGATGCCGGAGAGCGACATCGAAACCGGCGGGCCGGGCGGTTGCCCGGGCGAGAGGGCTGGCGGCGAAGGCGACGCTGGCGGAGATGATGAGACGCCGCCGCAGGCCGCCACCAAGCCGATCAAGGCAGCAGCCGCAGAGGACTTGAAGGTTCGCAACACGGCCCCTCCACCACTCGAAACGACCGCCACCCGCCGGGCGATGCACGCTTGATTACACGCGTTCCGCGCGCGTTTCTTGAACTACCGCAGAACTGCGCTATCCCTTTGTACTACCAATGGTCGGTGGGCGTCTGCGGAAAAGTCGACAGGGCGCAGCAGTCTGAGCCCCCGCCGGAACTCGGCGGCCGCGAGCGAGCGCGATACGGCGATCGTCTCGTCCCCGCGCCCGCTTCAAGTATCGCTTTACAGCGAGGCGATGTCTTTGATCAGCGCCAGCACGTCGCGGAAGCGGGCGTCGACGCCACTGCCGGTCCACTCGAACAACAGCGTCTCGGTGCCCGCCACCGTGCAACCGTCCTGCGCCAGCCGCTGCAACGCATGTTCGCGGTCGGCCTGCGCCGGTGCGCGCGAACCGACGGCGTCGGCGACGACGATCACCTCAAAGCCCTGTGCGCGCAGGCCAAGCGCGGTCTGCATCACGCACACGTGTGCTTCCATGCCGGCAATGACGATCTGCTGTCGGCCGGTGCCGCGAACCCGCTCGAAAAACTCAGGATGATCGGCGGCGCCGAAGTTCGTCTTCTCGAAGATCTCGCTGGCGGCGAAGCGGTGCCGCAGCGTTTCGATCAGCGGGCCGATCTGATGCGGGCAGTGTTCGGTCGCGAGCTTTGGCATGCTGAAAAGATCCGCCGTCGCCAGCAGCGCTTCGGTGCGACGGATCAACGCTTCGTGACCGAGGATATGCGGCGCCAGCTTCGCCTGGATGTCGACGACCAACAGCAAAGCGTTGTCGTGCGTTACGCGCATCGGCACGGTCTTCCTATTTCGCCAGACTGGCGTCGGCGGGCGCGCCTGCAGGCCCGCGTTCGATTGCGGGCGGCGTGCCGGGTTTCGGCAGCGGCACCGACTGCTGCGCCGGCAGTTCGCTCATCTGACAGCCGGTGACGCAGCAGCGGCCCGGCTGCCGATTGCGGGTGATCCTGCGCGTGGTGTCGGCCAGCACGCCGCGGTCGAGCAGGCGCTCGACCAGATCGACCTTGCTGCCCAGCGGATAGTGCCGATAGATCTCGGTCTTCATCGCCTCCGGCGACCCGCCGCCGTGCAGGCTGATCACCGAGTACCAGCCGGCCTGGTACGAGGCAGTGAGATCCTCGACGAAGCGCGCCACCTCGATGCGCTTCTCGTACGGGATGTCGCTGCGCGCCGTCAGCACCTCAGACAGGCGGCCGGCGGTGGCCGGGTTGTGATCCTCGTCGGGGCCGGGCAGGGCGACGATCAGCCCGCCGGAAACCTCGTGCGCCAGCCGGTGCATGTCGTAGATCTGCGTCGACATCAGCAGCTTGCCGATGTTGGCGAACACCGGCTCGGGCGCGAAGTTGCCGGCTGGGCTCGATTCGCCGTAGACCGAGGCCGCGACACCGCAGGCGTAAAAGCCCTCGACGATCCTGATCAGCTCGATCATCGCGTCGCGCAGATGCGGATGGCGCTCGGGGTCGAGCCCGTTGGCCTCGATCATCAACGCGCCGGCGCCGATCAGCAGGTCGCCGAAGCCAGCGCGCGCGCCGATGCAGGTCTGCCGGTGCTGGCAGGTGTAGTTGAAAAGCAGCGGCGCCACCTCGGCCCACTCGCCGGCGAGGAACACGCGTTCCCACGGCACCTCGACGCGGTCGAACAGGCACACGCCGGTGGACTGGCCGAACTTGGCGGAAAACTTCGCCGCCGCCTCGCCCGGACGGCCGGCGGGGCGGGCGACGATCGTCAGTCCCTTGGCGTCGATGGGCACGGCGCAGGCCACCGCAAAAGCCGTGTCGTCTTCGGTCATGTTGCGGCCGGGCAGCACCAGCAACTCGTGCATGTACGGCGCGCCGGTGACGATCGCCTTGGCGCCGGAAATGATGATGCCGCGCGCATTGCGCTCGACGATATGCAGGTAGCTGTCGGGGTTCGGCTGCCGGCTCGGCCGCAGGCTGCGGTCGCCCTTGGCGTCGGTCATCGCCACGCCGAGCGTCAGATCGTTGCCGTAGACGTGTTCGAGATAGTGCTCGA
>JBFINI010000481.1:0-2702 GCA_041611275.1 Burkholderiaceae bacterium | reverse complement strand
CCTTTGGCCGGGCTTGGTCATCGAGGAAAACAACCTCAATCAGCTTGTGTTGGCGCTGCGGCGCCTGCTTGACGACGACCCGCAGGACAGCCGCTACATCCAGACCGTTCCGAGGCGCGGCTTCCGTTTCGTCTCCGCCGTGACCGGGCCGGTCGCGTCGGCGCCCGCCGGTGAAAGCGTCGACGCGCCACTCGCTGCGCTCGGCGCGGCGGCGGCGACGGCCGGCCCAGGGCGGCGTCGCTGGCTGCTGGGTGGCGCGCTCGCCGCGACGGCGGCGGCCATCGGAGCGGCCTGGAACTACCTGCGCCCGGGTGCTGGACCTCATTCCGGCGCCGCAACGCTCGCGGTGCTGCCGTTCAAGCCCTTGACACTCGAAGGCCGGAACGAGCTTTTCGAGGTCGGAATGGCCGACAGCCTGATCGCACGGCTGTCGCTCGTCCCGAGTCTCGTGGTGAGGTCGGTGGGCTCGGTGCGCCGTTACGGCGGTCCGGATCAGGACGCGCTGCAGGCCGCGCGCGAGCTGAACGTGGAGTGGGTCGTCGACGGGTCGCTGCAGAAGTGGGGCGACCGGGTTCGCGTGACCGCCAGGCTGCTGCGCGTCGCCGACGGCAGCGCGGCGTGGAGCGGCAGTTTCGATGAGCGCTTCACCGGCATATTCGATGTGCAGGACGCGATCTCGCAGCGCGTCGCCGGGGTCCTCGTGCCGCAACTGCAGCGGCAGTCGCCGGTCCAGCTTGCGGGCGGCGCGACACGCAACTTCGATGCCTATCAGCTTTATCTCGCCGCGCGGCAGCAAGCGCAGTCGATCCGCGCCGACGGCTTGGTGAAGAGCGTCGACCTGTATCGCAAGGCGATCGAACTCGACCCAGGCTATGCACTCGCCCACGCCGGGCTGGCGGAAACCTATCGGCGGACGGTCTTCGGCGCCGACGGCGAACCGCGCGACGTGCTCGAACGCGCACGGACCGCTGCGCAGCGAGCGCTCGAATTCGAGCCGCAGCTTGCCGAGGGGCACTCGGCGCTGGGATGGGTTCGCTTCTGGTACGAATGGGACTGGCCCGGCGCAGAACAGGCGTTTCGCCGCGCCATCGCAACCAATCCGAACGTCGTCGAAGCCCACTTCGGGCTGGGCTTGCTGTTACTGTCGCTCGACCGCCCGGACGAGGGCCTGAAACACATCAAGGCCGCACGCGAACTCGACCCGCTATCGCTGATCCTGAATACCCTGGAAGCGGGCTTCCTTCTGAATGCCGGCAATCCGTCCGAAGGCCGGTCGCGACTCGATCGTGTGCTGGAGATCGCGCCCGACTTCTGGGTTGCTCACCTGACGTTGGCCGGATTCCACCTCGCCGACCAGCAGCCGGACCTCGCCATCGAGGCACTGCAGCGGGCCGATCGCCTCGCCGACCGCAGCACTCAGGCCGCCAGCTTGGTCGGACACGTGCTCGCGCGCCATGGCCGTCGCGACGAGGCGCAGGCTGTTCTGCAGCGCCTGCTCAAGCTGGCGAACGAACGCTATGTGCCACCGACATCAATCGCGATGGTCCACGCCGGCTTGGGACATACCGAGGCCGCCCTCGACGCGTTGGAGCGCGCGTACGTCGTACGCGATTCACGTCTCGCCTACATGAAAGACGACGGCCGCTGGACCAGCTTGCGCGGCGAACCGCGCTACCGGGCGCTGCTGAAGCGGATGAAACTCGACACGTACGGCGCCGGACTTGCGGCCAACTGAACTTCTCGACCTTGCGAACCGGACTTTGCTCGTCCTCGATGGCGCCTCATTGAACGCACGCCTCGCCACCGACACACTTCAAAATAGTCCCACCACCCTGCCGTTGTCGTCGATGTCGATCCGCTTGGCGGCCGGCTCCTTCGGCAGGCCGGGCATCGTCATGACGTCGCCGCAGATCATCACCACGAACTCGGCGCCGGCCGACAGCCTCACCTCGCGAATATTGAGCACGTGGCCGCTCGGCGCGCCGCGCAGCAGCGGGTCGGTCGAGAACGAGTAGGGCGTCTTGGCCACGCACACCGGCAACTCGCCAAAGCCCTCGTCCTGCAGCTTGCGCAGCGCGGCGCGCACCTTGGTGTCGGCGGTGACTTCGGACGCGCCGTAGATCTTGGTCGCCACCGCATTGATCTTGCTCCACAGCGTTTCCTTGTCCTCGTACAGGAAGCGGCAGTCGGCGGAACCGCTGTCGGCCAGCCGCACCACCTCGCGCGCCAGATCCTCGGCGCCGGCGCCGCCGTCGGCCCAGTGGCGCGTGACGATCACCGCGGCGCCGTGGTGCGCCATCTTCCTGCGCAGCAGCGCGATCTCGGCCTCGGTGTCGTGCGCGAAGTGGTTGATCGCGATCACGCACGGCAGGCCGTAGTGGTTGCGCACGTTGTTGACGTGCCGTTCGAGGTTGATGATCCCCTTTTCGAGCGCCACCAGGTTCTCCTGCTGAATGTCCTTGACGTCGACGCCGCCCTGGTACTTCAGCGCGCGGATCGTCGCCACCACCACCGCGGCATCCGGCCGCAGGCCCGACTTGCGGCATTTGATGTTGATGAATTTCTCGGCGCCGAGGTCGGCGCCGAAGCCGGCCTCGGTGACGACGTAGTCGGCGAGCTTCAACGCGGCGCGGGTCGCGATCACCGAGTTGCAGCCGTGCGCGATGTTGCCGAACGGCCCGCCGTGGATGATCGCCGGGTTG
>JBFINI010000480.1:0-2704 GCA_041611275.1 Burkholderiaceae bacterium | reverse complement strand
GTTGTGGAGAGGCCGCCATTTTGCCGTTCGTCAGTCGAGGTCCTGGAACACGCAGAGGAAGTTGCCCTCGGTATCCTCGAACCAGGCCGCCTTCTCGGCACCCATCATGGCGATGTGATTCACCGTCTTCAGCCCAGGCAGGTCGTAGTCGGCGAAGCGCACGTCCTTGCGCTGCAACGCGGCAATCGTGCGTTCGATGTCGCCGGCACGGAAGCCCAGCGCGGTGTGCTCCGCCTTCGTGCCTTCGGGCCGTGGCAGCAGCCAGATCTCGGCGCCGCCGCAGCGATAGCCGAACTTGCCGTCGGGGCGGCCGCCGATCGGCTGCAGCGCCAATTGCTGCTCGTAGAACCGGCGCGCACGCATCATGTCCTTCACCGGGAGCATGCAGCCGACCCGCGTGCCGGCGAGCGGGCTCACCTGAGCGCTCCAGCGACGATCCAGTGTTCGGCCGGCGGCTTGCCGTCGCGTGCCGCGGTCTGGGCCTGTGCGCCGGCCAGGGCAGGAAGGGCGAGTGCGCCGATCAGCGCATCGTGACGTGACGGCAGCTTGAGCCTACACAGCTTCATGCGGATCTCCTTGCGCCCTGCCAACGGGGGTCGCAAGTCAGTTCTAGGCGACGCGCTGGCGAAGCGCGATGCGCAGGAATGCGTACGCCCGCCGACCGGCCCTGAAGTCAGACGGGGCTCAGCGCTGGCGCGTCTTCTTGCGGGGCGCCACAGCGACGGTCGGCGTCGGCGGCGCGAACTCGGCCAGCAATCGATCGGTTGCACAGGCTAGTCGCCGCGGATCGTCGTACGAGCGGGCCAGCATCATGGCGCCCTCCAGGGCGCCGACGAGCATGCTGGCGGCCTCACGCGGTGCGCCTTCGAAGTGCAGCGTCCCGCGCGCCCGGCCCTGCTCGAGCACGCCGGCCAGCCAGCGCTCGTTGAGGTCGAAGTAATGCTGCAACTTCTCGCGCATCGGCGCGGGCAGGGTGCGATGCTCGGCGGCCAGCATGCCGCAAAGGCACATCCTGTCGTCGCCCAGCACGAGTGCATAGATTCGCGCATAGCGGCGCAGCTTGTCGAATTCGCCGTTGGCCTCGCGATCAATGGCGTCGAGCGCGTCGACGAAATTGCTTTCGTAGCGCTCGATCAGACGCCGCCCCAGATCGGCCTTGCTCGGGAAGTGGTAGTGCAGGCTGGCCTTGGTGACCTTCAACTGGGCCGCGATATCGGCATAGCTGAAGCCATTGAAGCCGCGCGTCTGCACCAGCTGCGTCGCGACATCGAGGATGCGCTGCGCGGTGTGCGGCTCGGCACGGGGGCGGCTCATGAAGGCACTCTAGCTTACTTACCTACTGGTTGACAAACTAACGCTGGGCGACTAATTTTGATCTGGATGCGCCCCGTCTCGGAGGGATCGATGCCGCTGCCGTCAACGCCCTGCTCCAAGCAGTTGCACCGCCACGACCTTGGCACGGCGCTCGATGTCATCGGCAACCTGAGCGACGCCAGCGACGATGCCAACGAGTTCGGCCGTTGCAGTGTCCAACAGTTGCCGCGTCTGGCTGCGGCCGAGTTGACGACGCTGTCGCTTTGCGACATGCAAAGCGGTCACCGCCACGTGGTCGGCGCGCCACCGGGCACCATCGACGCCGACGCGCGCGCCTGCTTCGACCGCCACTTCCATGAGCACCCGCTGGTTCGCTACCACGGTCACGAGCATGGCTGCCAGGTACGCCGCATCAGCGACTCGATCGCGACGCCGGCTTTTCGCAAGACCGAGCTGTACGACGAGTACTACCGGCGCCTCGGCATCGACCATGCACTGGCGCTGCCGCTGTACAACGGTGACGGCTGGCTGGTCAGCATCGTGCTCAACCGCAAGGGCCGCGACTTCAACGACCGCGAGGTCGCACTGTTCGAGCGCGTGAGGCGCGTGGTCGGCAGGCTGTTCCGCAGCTCGCGCCTGCTCGAGCGCACACGTGAGAAGTTCCACGGCGCGGGCGCAGAGCATGAGCCGCCGACGCTGTCGCCGTCGCTGCCGCTGACATGGCGCGAGCGCGAAGTATTGCGATGGGCCGCGGCGGGCAAGACCGATCGCGACATCGCCGACATCCTGGCCATCAGCCACCGCACGGTGCACAAGCATCTGCAGCGCGTGTACGCCAAGCTCGGCGTCGAGACGCGCACCGCCGCGGTAATGCGTGCGATCGCACGCGCCTAGCCATACGCAATCCTGAGCATTGGCGGGTCGCGGCGGCGGCACTAAAACTCTCTCACGCGTGGCAACAAGGAGAAAGCGCCGTGAACATCGACCAAGACAAGCTGAATCAGTTCATGGGCCGTTTCGTCAGCGATCTCGGTGCGGTGATGCACGCGGCGACCATTGTCGCCGGCGACAAGCTGGGCCTGTACAAGGCCCTCGCCGACGGGCCGCTGACCGCCGAACAACTGGCCGAGCACACCCAGACCGACGCGCGCTATGTGCGCGAGTGGTTGTCGGCGCAGGCCGCGAGCGGCTATGTCAACTACGACCCGTCGAGCGAAAGCTTCGGCCTCAGCGACGAGCAGGCCTTTGCGCTGACAGTCGAAGGCGGGCCGGCGTTCATTCCAGGGGCGTTCGAGATCGCGGTGGCGCAATTCAAAGCGATCCCGAAGATGATCTCGGCCTTTCGCACCGGGCTAGGGCTGGGCTGGCATGAACACGACAGCGCCCTGTT
>JBFINI010000479.1:0-2715 GCA_041611275.1 Burkholderiaceae bacterium | reverse complement strand
GCCCTGGCGCTCCCCCAGCATTCCCGCGCGCGGAGCGCGCCAGGCACAAGCGCATCCACGAAGTGCTCAGCTTTGCCTCGACTGGGAGAGCACGAGGGGGCGCAGGCGGGGTTTCGCGAAGCGCAGCTTTGTGCCGCCGGAGCCGCGAGCGCATGCAGGCGCGAGCGTAGAACCAGTCGAGCCCCCTCGTTCTGTACCTGCCCAAGCGCCGTCGTCGCAGAGCGATGACCTAGAACGAAGACTCGCACCTACGCCTCCGCACTCCGCCCGCGAAGGGCAAAAAGGCCTTGCGGGCGTTTCTGGATGAACAGGATGATGAACACCAGCACCATGATCTTGGCCAGCACCGCGCCCGACCATGGTTCAAGGAACTTGGCGATCGAGCCGAGCCCCAGCGCGGCGATCACCGTGCCGGCCAGTTGGCCCACACCGCCGAGCACGACCACCATGAAGCTGTCGACGATGTAGCTCTGGCCGAGATCGGGACCGACATTGCCGATCTGGGAGAGCGCCACGCCGCCGAGCCCCGCCACGCCCGACCCCAACCCGAAGGTCAGCATGTCGACGCGATGCGTCGGCACGCCGGTGCAGCTGGCCATCGCGCGGTTCTGCGTCACGCCGCGCACGAATAATCCCAGCCGCGTGCGGTTGATCACCAGCCACACGGCGGCGAGCACGGCCAGCGCGAAGAAGATGATCACCAGACGGTTGAACGGCAGTACGTAACCGCCCGCCAGGGCGATGCCGCCCGACAGCCAGCTCGGGTTCTCGACTTCGACGTTCTGCGCGCCGAACAGCGTGCGGCAGCTCTGGATCAGCAGCAGGCCGATGCCCCAGGTGGTCAGCAGCGTTTCCAGCGGCCTGCCGTACAGCCAGCGCAGCACCGACCGCTCGAGGGCCATGCCGATCGCCGCCGTCACCGCGAAGGCGACCGGCAGCGCCGCCAGCACATACCAGTCGAAGGCGCCGGGAAACAGGCTGCGAAACACGCCCTGCACGAGGAACGTGGCGTAGGCGCCGATCATCAGGAACTCGCCGTGCGCCATGTTGATGATGCCCATCAGGCCGTAGGTGATTGCCAGGCCGAGCGCCGCCAGCAGCAGGATCGAGCCGAGACTCACACCGGAGAACAGCGCCAGACCGAGCTCGGTCGTGCGCAGCCGCGTGTTGATCGAATTCAGTGAAGCCTGGGCTGCGGCGCGCACGCGCTCGTCAGCCTCGGGATAGCTGCCATCCTTGTTGCGCGTGATCATCGTCGCCAGCAACTGGCGCACCTGCGCGTCGGTGCTGTCGGCGAGCAGGCGCGCCGCTTCGAGTCGCGCGGTGGGATCCGAACTCTTGATGGCAAGCGAGGCGCTGGCCAGCGCCAGTACGCCCTTGACCTCGGCATCGGATTCCTTATCGAGCGCGCGACGGATGGTCGGCAGCGCGTCTTCGTTGTCGGAGCCCTGCAGCTCGCGCGCCGCCGCCAAACGCACCGCGCGATCGGCGCTGCCCAGTCGCAGCGCAGCGATCGCCGCCGCCAGTTCGCCGCGGATGCGGTTGTTGATGATGATCGGGTCGATGCCGGCTGGCGCGGCGCCGAGGGCCTCGCCGCTGGCCGCGTCTTCCATCTTGCCGTCGGCGAGGATGACCGCACGCTTGCCACGGTCGATCAATGCCAGCCCTTCGCCACCGAGCGCCTTCAGTACCGTGATCGCCCGTTCGTCGCTTGAGGCGGCGAGTCTGCGGATCGCCTCGATCTTGACGTCGGAGTCCTCGTCGCCCAGTTGCGCGACCACGGCCGCGTCGAGCGCGGCCGACGCCGGCGTAATGAACAACAGCGAAAGCCAGCAGCCGAGGACCCGCAGCAGGCGAACCACTTTGATCTCCCTTGTTATAGCCGGTCGGGCGACCGCTGACGCCCGCCGGCTTCTGATCGCGAGCGCCTTAGGCGGGTGACTCGCCCTTCTTCTCGTTGCCCGCAATGAACGGGCTCCACGGTTGCGCGCGAATCGGGCCTTTGGTTTTCCACACCACGTTGAACTGGCCGTCGGCACGCACCTCGCCGATGAATACCGGTTTGTGCAGATGGTGGTTCTTCTCGTCCATCTTCACCTTCATGCCGCACGGCGCATCGAAGCTCTGCCCCTCGACGGCCTTGATCACCGGGTCGATGTCGGTGGTCTTGGCCTTCTCCACGCCCTGCTTCCACATGTGGATGCCGATGTAGGTGGCTTCCATCGGATCGTTGGTCACCACCTTCTCCGCGTTGGGCAGCTTCTGCTTGACCGCCCAGTCCTTGTACATCTTGATGAAGGCGTCGTTTTGCGGGCTCTTCAGCGACATGAAGTAGTTCCACGCCGCTAGGTGCCCCACCAGCGGCTTGGTGTCGACACCGCGCAGTTCCTCCTCGCCCACCGAGAAGGCCACGACCGGCACGTCCTTCGCCTTCAGCCCGGCGTTGCCAAGCTCTTTATAGAAAGGCACGTTCGAGTCCCCGTTGATCGTCGAGATCACGCAGGTCTTACCGCCACCGGCGAACTTTTTGATGTTGCCGACGATCGTCTGATAGTCGGCGTGGCCGAACGGCGTATAGATCTCCTCGATATCCTTCTCGGAAACACCCTTGCTCTTCAGGAACGCGCGCAGGATCTTGTTCGTCGTGCGCGGATAGACATAGTCGGTGCCGAGCAGGAAGAAGCGCTTGGCAGCACCGCCGTCCTTGCTCATCAG
>JBFINI010000478.1:0-2717 GCA_041611275.1 Burkholderiaceae bacterium | reverse complement strand
GCGTAGCCGGGCTGGGTGGTCGCGTCGATGATCACCGGGTCGACGATGTAGTCCAGACCGGTGCCGTTGGGGTTGGCGCCGCTGGTGCCGTTGACATTGATGGTCTGAGCACCGCCGCCACCGATGTTGAAGACGATCGTGTCGAGCACGCCGACGCTGCTATTGGCCTGCTCGATGGCCCAGCGCAAGGTACCCGGGGCGTTGGTGTCCGCCGTACTGGTCACGGTGTAGGTCGCCAGCACGCCCGCCCAGTCCAGCCGATCGAAGCGGCTTGCCGTCAACGAGGTGTTGATCGTGCCGGTGGTGAATTCGAGCGTCCAGTTGCCGCCGATGGCCACCGATCCGGTCGGGTCGCTGCTGGCCGCCACGTCGGCGCCGGTCAGGCGCGCCAGGTCTTTGACAAAGGACCGGCCGACTTCGCTTTGCGCCACATCGCAACCGTAGAGCAGCAGGTCGCCATCGGCCGTGAGCGAGCGGCCCCAGCCCGCGACCGCCTCGGCCTGCGCCGCCAGGCGCGCTGAGTCGAGATGTGTGTTGCCGAGCGCGAGCGCACCATCGCTGCCGTGCGAGATGATGTGGATCGCCGACAGCTCGCTTTCCTGGGCCAGCACCGCGGAGATCTGTGCCACGCCGTCGGCACCGCCCTGGATCTGAACGACCTCGATCTGCACCTCAACGCCGCGCGCAGCCAGCACGCCATCGATCAGTGTCTGTGCGTCGGCCACCGCGGCGTCGACGAAGACGATCTCGCGGCGCTGCAGCTGTTGCTGATCGATCGCGCGCACCGGCGCGGGGGCATCGGCGCGATGCAGGTCGGCGACGAGCGCGGTGGCATCGCCGGCCCACAGCGCCGGGTTCAGGTCGGCCGAATACAGGATCCGCGGCTCGATCTCCTCGACCACGGCGCTGCGTGGCTCGGCGCTGCCGCCGAACCATGCGAGCGGGCGCCGAAGCAGCGTCACGAGGGGAAAACCTTGGCGCGCGGCTCGGCGGACTTCAACGTGCCAGCGCGGCCTGCTTGATCGCACCGCCGGCTGCGGGCGCGACCGAGGTGCTGCGTACCGGCGCCGCCGTGGTCGGCAGCTTCAGCCCGAGATCGACCTTGCAGCGCAGTCCTGCCGGAATCGCGGCGTCGGGGTTGGGCAGT
Organism: Burkholderiaceae bacterium; assembly: GCA_041611275.1. Lineage (GTDB taxonomy): Bacteria > Pseudomonadota > Gammaproteobacteria > Burkholderiales > Burkholderiaceae_F > JADJWR01. The sequence goes on along the minus strand of JBFINI010000478.1, from coordinate 1,570 downwards.
TCGAGGCGCACGCGGAAGGTGTTGCTGGCGGCGTCGATCACGCGGTCCACGCTCTTGACCACGGCCATGTGCTGGCCGGTCTTCAGCAGTTCGGGCACCACGCTGCCCTTCATGCCGGGCTCGACCTGGCCAAAGGCGACCGCCGGCACCAGCACGTCGACGCGCAGCGGGTCGATGCTGGCCAGGCGTAGGATCGGTTTCTGTTCGACGTACTCGCCGGGCGACATGAAGCGCTCGACCACCACGCCGCTGACCGGGGCGCGAATCGTGCGCAGTTCGAGCTGCGCGGCGGCGAGTTCGAGCTCGCGCGTCGCCAGCTTGCGCCGCTCCTGGGCCTGGTCGGTGCGGCCACCGGCCACGCCCGATTCGGCGCGCGCCTTTTCGAGGTAGGTCTTGGAGACGAAGTCCTTTTCGTAGAGTTACTTGGCCCGCTGCAGTTCGCTTTGCGCGAGTTCCTGCGAGCTGGTCGCGATCGTCGTTTCGCCATTGCTCTGCGCGCGTTCGCGCGCCACGGCCAGCGCGGCGCGCTCGACGCTGGAATTCAGTTGCACGATCGGCTGGCCGCGCGTGACCAGGTCGCCGCGGTCGACCGCGATGCGCTCGATCACGCCCGGCGCGGCGCTGCCGACCTGCACCACCTGGTGCGGCTGGATCATGCAGTCGAGTGCTTGCGCCTGGGCCGCGGCGGCAGTGCATGCAGCGATCGATGCGGCGACGAGAGGATGCAGTTTCATGTTCTCAGCTCCAGGGTCTGGCGGGTCGTTGTCTATTCGGTTCGTCCGGCAAAGCCGTACAGGTCGCCGACCTGGCGGTCGGCCAGTCTCAGGTTGCGGCGCTGCTGGCGCTCGGCCCATTCACTGGCACGCTGGGCCAGCGAAAACAGCGGCCGTGCAATGGCGGTCGGTACACGGCCGGCGCGCGCGCAGGCTGCCGCGGCGCGGCGCAGTCCGGCAGGCCAGCGGCGCACCAGCAAGGCGTCGTCGAGGCAGACGACGCGCTCGGCGCTGCCCGGGTCGCCGTGGCGCGCACAGCGGCCGATCAATTGCCGGTCGATGCGGCGCGAGCGGTTGCGCATGCAGGCGATCACATGCAGGCCGCCGAGCACGGCCACGCCGTCGTCGAGGCTGATGTCGGTGCCGCGTCCGGCCATGTTGGTGGCGACCGTGACCACGCCGCGCTGGCCGGCGCGCGCGATGCGCGCGGCTTCGTCGGCGTCCTGCAGCGCATTGAGCACCTGGTGCTCGATGCCGGCCGAGGTCAGTCGCGCCGACAGCTGCTGCGACGCGGCGACGCTGTCGGTGCCGACCAGCACCGGCCGGCCGAGCCTGACCATCTCCTGCACGCGAGCGACCACGGCGTTCCACTTCAGCGGCGTGCTGGCAAACGTGCGTTCGCCCAGCCAGCGACGCCGGTTCGGCGTGCCCAGCGCGACGCCGCTGACGCCGCAGTCGTAGGCCACGCGCAGCTCGTGTGCGGCTTCGCGCAGCGTACCGCTCATGCCGCCCAGCCGCAGGTAGCGCGGGAAGAAGCGCTGGTAGGTGATCTGTGCCGCGGTCGTCGTCGGCGCGCT
>JBFINI010000477.1:0-2723 GCA_041611275.1 Burkholderiaceae bacterium | reverse complement strand
GTTGAGCACGTATGCGGGAAATCGGCCGTGAAAAAGCACGTCACGATAGGCGTGTCGAACGGCATGCGCGAGCGTCTTGCCAAGAAGATGTGTCGCAAGTGCAAGATCATCCGGCGCAACCGCGTCGTCAGGGTGATTTGCACCGATCCGCGGCACAAGCAGCGTCAGGGTTGAGCGCCACGTCTTTCGCGTGAATTGAGGTAACGAGATGGCTCGTATTGCAGGCATCAACATTCCGCCGCAGCAGCATGCCGAAATCGGCCTGACGGCGATCTACGGCATCGGCCGGGCGCGCTCGCGCGCGATACTCGACGCGGCCAGCGTGCCGCACAGCAAGAAGGTCAAGGAGTTGACCGACGGCGAACTCGAGCGCATCCGCGATGCGATCGGCCGGGTGGCGGTCGAGGGCGACCTGCGCCGCGAGATCCAATTGTCGATCAAGCGCCTGATCGACCTCGGTTGTTATCGGGGCATGCGGCATCGCCGAGGGCTGCCGGTGCGCGGCCAGCGCACGCGGACCAATGCGCGCACGCGCAAGGGCCCGCGCAAGACCGGTGTGTCGCTGAAGAAGGCAGCTTGAGGCCGATTGACGAGAGAAGGACGAACTGATGGCAAAGAATCCGAGCAGCCAGCAAGCCTCTGCGCAGCGCGTGCGCAAGAAGGTCAAGAAAAACGTCGCCGAGGGCATCGCCCATGTGCACGCGTCGTTCAACAACACGATCATCACGATCACCGACCGCCAGGGCAACGCGCTGTCGTGGGCCAGCTCCGGAGGCCAGGGATTCAAGGGTTCGCGTAAGTCGACGCCGTTTGCCGCGCAGGTGGCTGCCGAGCAGGCCGGTCGCGCTGCCGTCGAGTGTGGCGTCAAGAACCTCGAAGTCTTGATCAAGGGCCCGGGCCCAGGGCGTGAATCTAGCGTGCGTGCGCTCAATGCAGTCGGCTTTCGAATCACCTCGATTCAGGACGTCACCCCGGTGCCGCACAACGGCTGCCGGCCGCCGAAGCGCCGCCGCGTCTGAGAGGAGACACTGACCGCATGGGTACCGACAACCTCGTGTCTGCGCAGTGAATATGCCGGCGGGCTTGCCGCCCGTCAGCAGCAGTGCGGACTTAATGCAGATTTCTGCAGGATAGGAACTGAAAAATGGCTCGCTACATCGGAGCAAAACTCAAGCTTTCCCGTCGCGAAGGCACCGATCTCTTCCTGAAGAGCTCGCGTCGCGCGCTAGACACCAAGTGCAAGGCTGACTCCAAGCCCGGTCAGCACGGTCGTATTTCCGGCGCGCGCATGTCCGACTACGGTGTGCAGTTGCGCGAGAAGCAGAAGGTCAAGCGGATGTACGGCGTGCTCGAGCGCCAGTTCCGCCGCTACTTTCAGGAGGCGGCGCGACTCAGGGGCAACACCGGCGCGCATCTGATCAGCCTGCTCGAGTCGCGGCTCGACAACGTCGTCTACCGGATGGGATTCGGCTCAACGCGGGCCGAGGCGCGGCAGCTGGTGTCCCACTGCGCGATCCAGGTCAATGGCAAACCGGTGAACATTCCGTCGTTGCAGGTCAAACCGGGCGACGTGATCAGTGTGCGCGACAAGGCGAAGAAGCAGACGCGGATCGCCGAGGCGCTGTCGCTGGCCGAGCAGTCGGGTTTGCCGGTGTGGGTTGAGGTCGACCCGGCGAAACTGGAGGGCAAGTTCAAGGCCCTGCCCGAGCGCAACGAAGTCGCTCAGGACGTCAACGAATCGCTGGTCGTCGAGCTGTATTCGAGGTAATCGTCATCGGTTGGCGACCCTGCTTTGTCGCCAGCCAAAACCGCCGGCGGCGACTTTCTTCATTGGGTCTGTCGCCGAGCGTTGATCAGGTCGTTTCAACCATCCATCAGCCTTATCGGTGTAACGAGCCGAGGGTATTGAAAAAGGATAGTTCATGTCAGCCACTGCAATGCTCAAACCGCGTGCCATCGAAGTTGAGGCCAGCGGTGCCAATGCCGCCATCGTCACGATGGAGCCGTTCGAGCGCGGTTACGGCCATACGCTCGGCAATGCGCTGCGCCGCATTCTGCTGTCGTCGATGGTCGGCTATGCGCCGACCGAGGCGCAGATCGCCGGTGTCGTGCACGAGTATTCGACCGTTCCCGGCGTGCGCGAGGACGTCGTCGATATTTTGCTCAACCTCAAAGGGGTCGTGTTCAAGCTGCACAACCGCGAGGAAGTGACGCTGACGCTGCGCAAAGAAGGCGAGGGGTTGGTCACCGCCGCCGACATCGAGTTGCCGCACGACGTCGAGATCATCAATCCTGACCACTTGATCGCGCACCTTACCGGTGAAGGCCGCCTCGAGATGCAGATCAAGGTCGAGATGGGCCGCGGCTATGTGCCCGGCAACCTGCGCGCCTTTCGTGACGATCATTCGAAGACGATCGGTCGCATTGTCATGGATGCGTCGTTCTCGCCGATCCGACGTGTCTCGTATACGGTGCAGAGCGCGCGCGTCGAGCAGCGCACCGATCTGGACAAGCTGGTGATGACGATCGAAACCAACGGCGCAATCACGCCGGAGGAGGGGGTGCGCCAGGCAGCGCGGCTGCTGGTCGACCAGCTGGCAGTGTTTGCGGCCCTGGAAGGCGTGGCCGAAGCGGTGGCCCCGGGACAGCGTCCGACCACGCAGGTCGACCCGATCCTGCTGCGGCCGGTCGATGACCTGGAACTGACTGTGCGCTCGGCGAAC
>JBFINI010000476.1:0-2726 GCA_041611275.1 Burkholderiaceae bacterium | reverse complement strand
TGCGCGGAGATCGAGCCGTTGTTGATGATGCGGCCGCCCTGCGGCTGCTGCTGCTTCATGATCCGCACCGCCTGGCGCGCGCACAGGAACGATCCGGTCAGGTTGGCGTCGACCACGGTTTTCCACTGTTCGACGCTCAGCTGATCGATCGGCACGGCCGGTGCGCCGGTGCCGGCGTTGTTGAACAGCAGATCAACACGGCCGAAGCGCTGCACCGTCGCCTCGAACAACTGCTCGACCGATGCCGCGTCGGCCACGTCGCAGCGCGCGACCAGCGTTTCGGCGCCGGCGGCCGCGGCGGCGGTCGCCTCCAGCGCGTCCTGCCGGCGGCCGGCCAGCGCCACCGCCCAGCCGGCGCGGGCCAGGGCCAGAGACACCGCGCGGCCGATCCCCGAGCCGGCGCCCGTCACGACCGCCACCTTGCGTGTTGCCTCGCCCATCGTCGTCTCCTTCGTCTGAATCGGTCGAGGCGCGAAGCTTATCGGCAAGCGCGCCGGACTGCAGTGGCCGGCGAAGCTATGCTCGGAGGCATGGATGCGAGTGTGCTGGCGGCGATCGCCCGCTGGCCGAATGTGCCGGCAGTGTTCGGATGGCTTGAGCTCACGGCCCGCGGCGAGTGGAGCATTCGCGGCGAGCCGATCGCCAACGCCGCCATCCGCGAGTTCATCGGCCGCAACTACGCAGCCGACGAGCGCGGCCGCTGGTTCTTCCAGAACGGGCCGCAGCGCGTATACATCACCCTTGAACTTGCGCCGTGGGTGGTTCGCGTCCAGCACGATCTCACATTGCGCATGCACACCGGGTTGGCGCCGGCGCAACTGCACGCCGCGGCGCTGGTCGATGAGTCGGTGCTGGTTCTGCTGACCGATCTCGGCGCCGGAAACATCGATGACCGCGACGCCGCGAAGTTTCTTTCAGTGCTCACCGGCGCCGCCGGCAGGCCGCTGGCCGATTCTGATTTCGACGGCGTGCTCTGCGGCGCGATCGATGCCGAGGTGAGCACGGCGCGCTGCGGGCTGAGAGGGCCGCCCGTGCCGCTGGCGCGACTGAACCGCGCGCAACTCGCAGGCGAATTCGGCTTCGAGCCGCGGCCGCAGGCCGCATAGCGTTCAGTCGAACACCGGCGTCTCGACGCCGAGCACCTTGTGCAGCTTCGGGCTGGTGGTCGTGTACTGCAGGTGAATCTTGCGGTCGGGAAAGATGTAGTTGGCCGCGCCGAAGGCGGCCAGCGCCGCTTCATGGAAGCCGGACAGGATCAGCTTCTTCTTGCCGGCGTAGGTGTTGATATCGCCGACAGCGAAGATGCCCGGCACGTCGGTTTCGAACTTGGCGGTGTCGACAACGATCTGCTTGCGCTCCAGGGCCAGGCCCCAGTGCGCGATCGGGCCCAGTTTCGGCGACAGGCCGAAGAAGACCAGCAACGCGTCGAGCGGCACGCGGCGGGTGACGCCGTCGGGCGAGGTCACGCGGATCTCGGTCATCCGGCCATCGCGCTCGTCGAAGCCGGAGACCTGGCCAACCATGAACTGCAGCTCGAAATTCTCCGCCAGTTCACGCATCCGTGCCACCGAGGCCGGCGCGGCGCGAAAGCCGTCGCGTCGGTGCAGCAGGATCAGACTTTCGGCCTTGCCGGCGAAATTCAGCGTCCAGTCGAGCGCCGAATCGCCGCCGCCGCAGATCACCAGATGCTTGCCGTGAAACTGCGTTGGATCCTTGACGCGATAGAAGAGTTGCGTGCCGTGAAAGCGATCGATGCCGTCGACCCGCAGCAACCGCGGCTGGAAACTGCCGACACCGGCGGCGATGAACACCGTCCGGGTGAGAAAGCGCGTGCCGTTTGACGTCTGCAGCAGGAAGCGGCCGTCGCCGAGCCGCTTGAGCAGCGAGACTTCCTGGCCCAGATGAAAGGTGGCGCCGAACGGCGCAATCTGCTTCATCAGCGAGTCGGTCAGCTCCTGCCCGGTGCACACGGGCACCGCTGGAATGTCGTAGATGGGTTTGTCGGGGTACAGCTCGACGCACTGGCCGCCCACATAGGCGAGCGAATCGATCACGTGCGCCTTGATTTCGAGCAGGCCCAGTTCGAACACCTGAAACAGGCCGACCGGCCCTGCGCCGACGATCACGGCATCGGTTTCGATCGGCGGCCGCTTGCCGCTGGCGTGCGGCACATCACCGGCAGGGTGGTCGTGGATATCCATCAAGTGGTGCGGGACTGACTCTGTGGAGCCGCGATTTTCGCCGATTTCCACGGCGTGCCCCGGCGGATGCTAGGGCCGTGGTGACGGCCAGGATCAGCGCCGGCCGCGCTTGTCTTCCTCGGGCGGCGCACGGCCCTGGCGGGCAAGTTCCTCACGGCGCTCGCGGATCTGCTGCGTCAACTGGCGTAGCCGCGCGTCGACCTCGGACATCGTATAAAAATCCGCATCGTTGGCACGTCGCGCCAGTTGCAACTGTTCCACTGCCGCCGGCGCGGCGCCGCGCAGCAGATACATCTCGGCGGTGGCCTGATGCTGTAACGCGCGCCGGCCGAGTCGCTCGTAGCTGACCGCCAGCCGCTCGAAAAGACGCGGATCGCTGCGCGGCAGCGCCAGCTGTTCGCGCAGGTAAGCGACCGCGGTTTCGTGTTGCTCATTGTTCTGCAACACTTCTGCGTAGTGCAGCGCGGTCAGGCGTGAAAGCGGGTAGCGCGCGCTGGCCTCGCGTGCCAGCCGCACCGCCTCGGC
>JBFINI010000475.1:0-2735 GCA_041611275.1 Burkholderiaceae bacterium | reverse complement strand
GCTGGCGGCGAACTTCGCGCTCGATGGCGCGACCGAGTTCTGGGCGCTGGCGCGCGAGATCGTCACGCACACGCGCATGCAGCTGGCGCGCGGCGACGGCCATCTGTTCTTCAGCCTGTACGGCCTTGACAGTGCAGTCTCGGAACCCGGCGGCGAGGCGAGCCTGCACAAGAAGGTGATGGCCTCGCCGCAGGGCTCATCGGTAAGCAATGTCGGCAACGTGGCACCGGTGGCGGCCGACCCTGCGGTGCAGGCAATCTCGTTCGCGCTGTGTCCGCTGCCGTATCAGTCGGTGTTCAGCTCGGTCAGCACCTATGCCGGCCGCCTGATCGTCAACCTCGTCTATGACGCCGGCAAGCACGACGAGAAGATTGCGCGCAAAAGCGCCGAGGCGATGCGCGAACACTTGCTGACGGCAGCGTGCGCAGGCTGAACCGCGCAGGCGCGCAATGACTGCGTGCCTAACTGCCCGCCCTATTCCCGCCGCCCGAACTGCGCCAGCGCCACGCCGGCCAGTGTGACCGCGGCGCCGCCGAGCTTGATCAGCGTGTAGGTCTCGCCCATCGTCAACCAGGCAACCAATCCGGCCACCGGCGGCATCAGGTAAATGAGCGGCGCGGTGCGCGCCACGCCGCGCACGGCGTTGACCCAGCCCCAGACGATCCAGCCGATGAAGGCGGAGACGAGCACCGCCCACAACAGGCCCGCCCAGATCGCCGGTGTCACCGCCGCCCAGTCGACCGCGAGGCCCGCGGGCAGGCTGAGCAATACCAGCGGTGCGCTGCCGGCCAGGGTGCCGTAGGCCATCACGGTCACACCGCCGTGTTTTTCGATCAGCGGCTTGGCCGCCACGGTGTAGGCGGAAAAGAAGAAGGCGGCGACGAGCAGGATGAGGTCGCCACTGCTCGCCTGCCAGCGGGCGCGCAGCAGCTTGTCGGACAGAAAGATCAGCACGCCGATGCAGGCCACAGCCACGCCGGCGACCTGGGCGCGGGTGAGCCGCTCGTAGCCGACTCTGCGCAGCAGCAGCAGCGTGAACACCGGGCCGACAGCGAGGATCAATGAGCTGGAAAACGCGGTGGACAGGTGAATGCCGTGCGTCACCAGACCCACATGCAGCACGTGGCCCATCAGGCCCAGCCGCACCAGCGCCCAGCCCTCTTCGCGCGACAGCTTCGGCCAGTGCGTGCCGTGCCGCTGCCACAGCAGCAGCGCGGCGGTGAACGGCATGATCAGATAGCGCGCGAACAGAAACCCGCCCGGCGTCACGGCGTCGAAGACGAGCTTCTGCACCGTGAAGTTGGCGCCCCAGACGAGCACCAGCCCGAGAGCCAGCAGCAGCGCAGTGCGCTGGCGCTGCTGGTGCGGTTCGGAATCTGTGGCAAACGACGGTTCAGGCACGGCCGTTCACTGCCGATACGCCGTCATTCCCGCGCAGGCGGGAATCCGGGGTTGTTTCTTGCAAGCCCGTGAATCCCCGCCTGCGCGGGGACGACGGGACGGGGCGCACATTTTCAGTTTCCGCTGCGGTAGTTGCCTTTCGGCTACGGCTTCGCCCCGTAGGCCTCGTCGAAGGCGGCCTCGAGCTTCTCGTTCGTGCCGCGGATCTGCTCGACGACCTTCGCGGCCCAGTCGAAGTATTCGCGCCGGCGCTCGAGCGGCCAGCCGTGCGGCGGATGCGAGGCCATGTCGCGCACGTTGCACGTCTTGTCGGCGAGCTTGACCAGGCGGGCGCGCCTCGACAGGTGCTTGGCGTGCTCGATCTGCAGCCGCTTGCGGTCGGCCTTCGACAGCGACTTGTCGTCGGTGACTTCGCGCACGGTCAGCGCGATCACGCGGCCGAACTTTTCCTTCAGTTCCTCGTAGGTGGTCTCGGTGTCTTCGACGGTGTCGTGCAGGATGGCGGCGGCCAGCGTCTTGTGGTCGGTGACGCCGCCTTCGAGCGCCAGCACGCGAGCCAGCTCGATCGGATGGTTGATGTACGGCGAGGCTTCGACGTCCTTGCGCCGCTGGCTGCGGTGCTTGGCGGCGGAGAACGCCAGCGCGTCCATCAGCAGGGTGATTTCAGTGTGGGCTTTGGCTTTCACGGTGACGGGAGGAAAATGGCAGGCTACAGACGACGCGACAGTTGACGGCTCAACGGTCGCCGGGCGCTGCCGGACAGCATACGACGCGGAGGCAGAGCTCGAGATTAGGGCCCATACTCGCGGTTTCGGGGCTTGTGCGTCGACGCCTCATTTGCACAGCAGGAGAGCCCATGCGCAAGACAAAACCCATCGTCAGAGTCTTTCAGCCGCCGAGCCAGCTCACCTGGACCGACGACAAACTGGCTGCGCTCAGCAAGGAGCAGCTGCTCAACCTGTTCGAGAATCTGCAGACCCAGCGGCAGTCGGGGCGGGTGATGCCGCAGGCGGCCGACGAGCTCGAACGTCTGATCAGCGCGCGCCTGCCGGCCAGCGCCCGCAAGCGCCTGCGCAGTTCGGCCGAGGAGCCGCCGCAAGACGAAGCACTCGTCGAGGACGACGTCCGTCCGCAGGACTGAGACCTCGGTCACGCCCGATTGGCCGCCGCGGCCTGGCCGATTCGCTGCCAAGCGGCGCCGGCCGCGGCCGCTCAGCAGGTCGCCTGGAAATGCGTGCCGCTCATCAGGTCCTGCGCAAGGTAGTGCTGGCGGAAGGTCTCGAAAGCCTGCGAGTCGGCCGCCTCGGCCGCCAGCTGGGCGCGGCGCGAGTCTC
>JBFINI010000474.1:0-2774 GCA_041611275.1 Burkholderiaceae bacterium | reverse complement strand
TCTATGGGCGATGCGCTGTGGCTCACGTCCTGCTTCAAGCACGGGCCCGAACACACCGCGCTGCCAGGCGAACAATGCAAGGTTGGCAAGCAGCAGGAGCAGGAACGCCAGCTTCATTGCGCCGCATTGGCGGCCGCTGCCGGAGCGGCCTCCGCGGCCAGCGCACGCGCGCGCAGATAAATGCCGCGCAGGACCAGGTTCTCCTCGCGCACGACCGCCGGCAGCGACGTGCCAAGGCCAACATAGGGCGCCAGCTGCGCCGCATAGCCGCCGGTAAGGATCACCAGAGGTTCGCCATGTTCGACACGGAAATTACGCACGAAACGCTCGATCAGGCCAAGCTGAGAACCGATCACGCCGGAGGTGATCGCATCATTGGTGTTGTCCGGATAGGCGATCATTTGCCCCTTGGCGAACGGCAAATTGGCGGTGCCGCGGGCCAGAGCGTCATACATCATTCGCACACCGGGGGCGATGACGCCGCCAACGAATGAACCATCGATCGTCACGCCATCGACGGTCGTCGCCGTACCGGCGGCGACCACCACCAGCGATCGGTCCGGGTGCGCGGCGCGTGCCGCCAGCAGCGAGTGCCAGCGGTCCACACCCAACTGAGTACTGTCGCGGTAGCCGTTGCGCAGGCTTACGCCGTCCTGATCGAAGGCGGATTGCGTCTCGAACCAGTGCACCGGCAGCGCAAAGGCCTGCAGCACGGCTTGCTCCATGGCCCGCATCAGCACCGGCGCAGCCACGCCGCAGCCGTAGGCGGCATTGACAGAAACGTCGACGTGGTCGATGAACTCGCGCGCCAGCTTAGGCGTCAACTCGGCCGGCGGCGCGTTGCGCATCGACCCGTGTGCCGGTCCGACGCGCCCGTCGGCGGCCATCAGCACCCATTTCAACGCCGTGTTGCCGGCGTCGAGCAGCAACCAATGCATCGGCATCGTCATCGACGGCGTCCTGCTGAGCGCGACCTGATCGTGCCGGACCGCTTCATACGACTTCCCGCAATGTCACCTCACCACTGCTGCAAGTGCGCAACCCCTCGTCAGTTTCGAGCAGCAGACGGCCCTGGCCGTCGACGCCGAGCGCGCGCCCACTGGCCACTCGCATCCCGAGTTCGTACAGCACGACGCTGGCGTCGCGATGCGCGAACAGCGCCATGAAGCGCGGCTGCAGCGGCACGAAGCCCTCCGCCTCGAACAGCCGCAGCGCCGCGGCAATCGCCACCGCCAGGCGCCCGATCAACACCTCCGGCTGCGCTGCGGCCGCCGGCAGCACTTCGCCGAGCGCAGCGATCGGCTGGTCGATCGAATCGCGCATCGCGGCATCGAAGAAGAGGTTGATGCCGATACCGACTACTAAGGTACGCTGAGCCTGCCCGTCGACAGCCAGTTCGCACAATACGCCACCCAACTTGCGGCCATCCAGCAACAGGTCGTTGGGCCATTTGAGCGCCACTGAAACACCGCATGCGCGCAGTTCCTCGGCCACGCCGATGCCGCAGGCCAGCGTCGCCGCGGCGATCCGCGCATCCGCGGTGCGAATCGGCATGGCGATAGAAAAAAGCAGCGCATTGCCGGCGCTGGCGTGCCATCGTCGGCCTAAGCGGCCGCGTCCCGCCGTCTGCAGCAGCGCGGCGCGCAAAACCGGTCTGTCTGGCTGCGCCTGACGGGCGCGCTGCAGAAGATCCGCATTGGTCGAGCCGGTCTGCAGCACCGTTTCAACATCGAACTGCGGCGCCGCACCGACAATCCGCTCCGGCACCAGCGGCGCGGTTCTATCGGACCGAGCGAACTCGACAGGGCGCACAAGGTGGTCGACGACACAGGTCACAAATGGATTTCCGGATCGGGCCTCGGCGTCGACCGGCGCGGCGAACGTCGGTTTGGCCCAGGGTCAGCCCACAAGAGGGGAAATTTACCATCGCCCCGCGCCTCGCCCACGAACTGAAATTGCCTGCCAAGGCCATCGCCGCCACAATCTGCCGCCTGTGTCGCCAATTAGCCTAACCGCCGTCCGCGCAAGGGGCGGACGCGTCGAGGCGGCCCCGACTGGGCGCGCCTCGCCTTTGGCGCGTGCGGCACTGGTTGCCTACGCGGTGCTGTTGACCTATGGCAGCCTGGCGCCATGGCAGGGCTGGCGCTCACTCGGTGTCAGTCCGTTTGCTTTCGTCAGTGCGCCGTGGCCGGCGTACATCACCAGTTTTGACCTGACGCTGAACGTACTGGCCTACCTGCCGCTGGGGATGCTGCTCACGCTCGCACTTTACCCGCGACCGCGCGGCCTGCCGGCGATTGTTGTCGCCGTCGCCGTCGGCGCGGTGTTTTCCCTGCTGATTGAGACCGTGCAGAACTATCTGCCGACACGCATCGCCTCGAACCTCGACCTGCTGACCAATACCGTCGGCACGGTGCTCGGCGCGATCGCCGGCGCCGCGTTCGCACCCGCACTGATCGCCCACGGAAGACTGCAGCAGGCGCGTCGTCGCTGGTTCGGTCCGGAGGTTGGGCCGCTGTTGTTGATCGTTGCGCTGTGGCCACTGGCGCAAATGCATCCGGGCCCGATGCTGTTCGGCAATGGCGAAATCAACCGCGACCTGGTGGCCGCGCTGCTGGGATTTTTCGGGCGTCGGATCTCGGAGTTCGACGCCAGCCAATTCGCCGCTGCAGAGGTGCTGGCCACCGCCGCCGGCATGCTGGCGGCCGGCGCGTCGCTGGCCGCCGGAATGAACCGCCGTGCGCCCAGATTGCGGCTGATTCTGCTGCTGCTGG
>JBFINI010000473.1:0-2777 GCA_041611275.1 Burkholderiaceae bacterium | reverse complement strand
GCGGTGGATGTCGCGGCGCAGGCTGATGAACTCGCCAGCCCGGGCCTGCAGTGCGTCCAGCAAGTACGTCACGACGGCTCCGCGCTCACTGCGGCTGCAGGTTGATCTGCTTGGCGATGGCGCGGTAGCGCGCGGTCTCGGCTTCGAAGAATTTGGCCGATTCGGCCAGTGTCATCGGCGCCGCCGCGACCTGGGTCTGCGCTGCCAGCTGCGCGCGCACCTCCGGGTTCTGCAGCGTCTTGCCGATCGCGGCGTGCAGGCGGGTGACGATGTCTTCGGGCGTGCTCTTCGGCACCATGAAGCCGGTCCAGATCTTGTAGGAGAAGTTCTTCAGCGCCTGGCCTTCGCTGGCGGCAGGCACGTTCTTCATCAACTCCGAGCGCTGCGCGCCGAGCTGGCCGATCACCTTCAGGCGCCCTTGGTCGGCCAGCCCGCCCATCGCGGCGCTGTAAACCAGCACCGCGAAGTCGACCTGACCGCCGCCGATGTCCTGCAGCAGCGGCGCGTTGCCCTTGTAGGGCACATGCGCCAGCTTGATGCCGGTCGTGGCCTGCACGTTCTCGAGGATCAGGTGGTACAGCGAGCCGATGCCCACGCTGCCGTAGGTCAGCGGCTTGTCGGCCGACTTGCGCGCCAGCGCGATCAGCTCGTCCACGCTGTTGACGCCGAGGTCCTTGCGCGTCACGAACACCATCACCGCATCGGCCACCGGGTGCACCAGGCGGAAGTCTTCGGTCTTGAGTTTCACCGCGGCATTGGCCAGCGGCGACAGGATCACCTCGTTGGGCGAGCCCTGGAAGATGTAGTAGCCATCGGCCGGCGCGGCGAGCACCTTCTGCGCCGCCAGTGCGCCGCTGACGCCGCCCAGGTTTTCCACCAGCACCTGCTGCCCCAGCTCCTTGCCGAGCGGGTTGAAGAAGATGCGCGCGATCGCGTCCGACGGGCCGCCCGCCGGATACGGGACCATCAGGTTGACCGGCTTGGCAGGCCAGTTCTGAGCGATGGCTGCGCCGGCGCTGAGCAGCAGGCCGGCAATCAAGGTCAGCGAGCGGTGGAATCTCGTCATTGGCAACTCCTGGGGGTGTTGAGGGCGACAGTGGGCTTCGGGCAAGGCCAATGTAGGTTCGGGCAGATGCGAAGTCCAATGCATTGTTCTTTGGATTAGTATGAGTTTGGAGCACATCCGTTCGGAGCCCGGCGATGACCCTCGTGCAGTTGCGACACTTGATCTCGCTGGCGCAGACCGGCTCGTTCAGCAAGTCGGCCAGCGCCGTTTTCCTGACCCAACCCGCCTTGAGCCGCAGCATTCGTGCGCTCGAAGCTGAACTTGGTCAGCCTCTGTTCGACCGGGTCGGCCGGCACAGCGAGGTCACACCCTTCGGACGCGAGGTCGTCGAGCGGGCGCGGCAGCTCGTGCTGGCGGCCGACGACCTGCGCGAGAGCGGCCAGCAGTTGGCGCGCGGCATGGCCGGCTCGTTGCGCATCGGGCTCGGCTCGGGGCCGGGCGCCATGCTGATGACACCGCTGCTGATGCACATGGCCACGCACCATCCGCGATTGCACCTCGAAATCTCGCGTGGCCGAACGGTGCTGCTCGAACGCAGCCTGCGCGAACGCGCGCTGGACGCGCTGGTCGTCGATGCGCGGTCACTGACGCCCGCTCCCGACCTGCGCACCACCGAAACCTACGAGATGCGCGGCGCCTTCCTGTGCCGGCGCGGCCACCCGCTGGCGCGCAAACGAGCCGGCGTGCGCTTCGAACAGCTGCGCGCCTACCCGATCGCGTCGACGCCGCTCAGCGACGAAGTGGCACGGGTGCTGGTCGAGCGCTATGGCCCCGACGCACACCCGGCGCGCTGCGTCACGTTGCGCTGTGAGGAGCTGCCGAGCCTGGTGGAGCTGACGCGGCGCAGCGACGCCGTGCTGCTCGCCATCCGCGCTGCGGGTTCCGATCTGGTCGAGCTGACGATGAAGCCGGCCTTGGACGCCACTGCGCGATTCGCCCTCGTCACGCTGGCTGGGCGCAGCGAGGCGCCGGCGTTGCCGATCGTGCGCCGCCTGATGCAGGAACTGCTGCGTGGCGCCTGAGTGGCGCGGCGGCCGGCATGCTTTCGTACTCGCGCGCAGTCCGCTCACGCCGGCCAGGCGCGCCTCCTGAAGGCGTCCACCAGAAACTCGATCATCAGCCGGACCTTGGGCGAGACGAACTTGCGCGAGGGGTAGACCGCGTAGACGCCCAGCTCGATCGAGCGCCATGCCGGCATCACTTGCACCAGCGTGCCGGCCTGCAGGTCCGATCCGACCAGGAAGGTGGGTTGCAGCACGATGCCCTTGTCGCGCAGCGCGGCCACGCGGCAGGTGTCGCCGCTGTTGGTGCGCATGCGCGGCGTCACCTTGACTGAGGCGACGCGGTCTGACCCTCCCTCAGACCCCGTGAACTCCCACTGGTCGCCCATCGAGAAAAGGCTATAGGCCAGCACGTCGTGGTGTACCAGCTCCGACGGGTGGCTCGGTTGGCCGTGCGCCCTCAGGTACCCCGGCGACGCACACAGCACCATGCGCGTTGACGTGAGCTGCCGACTGACCAGCGACGAGCTGGGCAGTCGCGCAATGCGCACCGCCATGTCGAAACCCTCCTCGACGAGATCGACCACGCGGTCGGCCAGCGTCACGTCGAGCGTCACCCTCGGGTGCCGGGCCATGAACTCCACCCAGAGCGGCGCCAGGTGCAGCAGGCCAAACGAGAAAGGCACGTTGATGCGCAACAGGCCGCCGGC
>JBFINI010000472.1:0-2780 GCA_041611275.1 Burkholderiaceae bacterium | reverse complement strand
TTCCGCTACGCCGACGCGGGCTACAACACCTTTGCCAGCAACAACGCAACCCGCACCGGCGTCGTCTATGCGGCGGCCAATGACGGCATGCTGCACGCCTTCGATGCGAGCACCGGCGACGAACTGTGGGCCTACGTGCCGACCGCGGCCATGGCGAACATGTACAGGCTCGCCGACAGCAACTACGCCACCATGCACCGCTTCTTCGTCGACGGCACGCCGGTCGTTGCCGATGTATTCGACGGCACCAACTGGCGCACGATCCTGGTCGGCGGCCTGGGCGGCGGCGGCCGCGCCTACTACGCGCTCGATGTCACCGACCCGGCCAACCCGAAGGCGCTGTGGGAGTTCTCGAGCGCCGATGATCCCGATCTCGGCCTGGCCTACGGCAATCCGGTCATCGCCAAGAACAAGGCGGGCACGTGGGTGGTCGCGTTCACCTCCGGCTACAACAACGTCAGCCCGGGCAGCGGCGGCGGTTTCCTGTTCCTGCGCAATGTGGTCACCGGGGCAGCATTAGCCAAGATCCCGACCGGCGCGGGCGACAGCACCACGCCGAGCAACCTCGGCAGGATCAGCCCGTGGGTGAACAGCGAGACCAACAACACGGCGTTGCGCTTCTACGCCGGCGACATGCTCGGCAACCTCTGGCGCATCGACTTCGATGACAACATCCCGCCGTCGGGCAACGAAGCGATGCTGCTGGCGCGCACGGAAGGCCCGACCGGCGTGGCGCAGCCGATCACGATCCGGCCGCAGCTGACCGAGCTGAAGGACAACGGCAATGCCAAGGTCATCACGGTCGCCACCGGCCGGCTGCTCGGCGTCACCGACATCGGCGACACGACGGTGCAGTCGATCTACGTGTTCAAGGACACGCTGTCGAGCAGCGGGCTCGGCGTCTTGCGCAGCAATTCGAACATGGTGGCGCAGACGATGGCGGTGAACGGTAATACGCGCGCCATCCCCAGCCTCAACGCAATCGACTGGAGCAGCCAGAGCGGCTGGTACGTCGACCTCGGCCTGTCCGCCGGCGAGCGCGTCAACGTCGACACGATCCAGGTCGGCAACCTGCTCGCCGTTGCCAGCAACATCCCGACCTCCTCGGTTTGCACGCCGGGAGGATCGTCATGGCTGTACTTCTTCGATATCACCAACGGCAATCTGTCGGACGCCTTCTATGGAACCGCGATGACCGCCGGCATGAACGTCGTCAAGCTCGGCACCGGCCTGAAGATCATCCGCTGGAACATCCGCGGCGAACCCGATGTGCGCAGCCCGGGCACCGGTGTCGGCACGCCGATCGGCACGCTGCGTCGCATCTCCTGGCGTGAACTGATCTACTAGTCGCTGCCCGACGAACGAAGCGCCGCGAGCACTCCAGACTCGCGGCGTTTCGTCTTTCCCAAGCTCGGATTGCCGTCACCGGCCGGTCGCGCCAGCCGTTGCGGGCGCACGCGTTGCGGCAGATCAAGTCGAACCCGCGGTCGGCGAGGATCATGGGCTTGTGGGATCGGCAGCAAGGTGAAGAACAATGCGCGACCGATGGCACCCGCAACGATGGCAGCGCCGACTGCGCGAGTGGCTACAATCCGCGCCAGGTTGCGGGCGTCGTATAACGGCCATTACCTCAGCTTCCCAAGCTGATGACGAGGGTTCGACTCCCTTCGCCCGCTCCATCCCGGCTCGTCTCGTCCCCTGCGGTTGGCGCGCTGCTGCCAGGCACATCTCGGCCCGTGTCGCCGTGCTCGCCTGCCTGCTCGTCCTTGCGCTGACGATGGCGCCGATTGCGCAGGCCGAGAATTCGGATGCGCTGTACGCGCTGCTGCGGCCCTCGGTGGTCAAGGTGCATGTGCGGGAGTTCATCGTCGAACCCAACGACGAGATGCCGATCACGGTCGTGCCGAGCGCCGGCGCCGGCGTCGTTTTCTCCATCGATGGCCAGGTGCTCACGGCCGCCCACCTGGTACAGACCGCCGACCAGATCACGGTCGAGTTCGACGACGGCCAGCGGGTGCGCGCGCGGGTGATCGCCGCCGAGCCAGCCGCCGATGTCGCGCTGCTGCAGCTCGACCGCCTGCCGGCGGGCAAGATTCCGGTCGCGCTCGGCCGATCCGAGACCGTACGCACGGGCCAGGAAGTGGTCGTGATCGGCGCGCCGTTCGGACTGCCCGGCATGGTGTCGATCGGCCATATCAGCGGAAGGCATCGGCCGGCAACGCCGTTCGGCCACTTGGAGCAGCTCGAAATGTTCGTGCTCGATGCGCATGTCGAGCGCGGCTCCTCGGGCGGCGGCGTGTTCGACACCGACGGCAACCTGATCGGCGTGGTCACCAGCGTGCAGTTCCGTTCCGGCCAGTCGCAGGGCCTGGGCTTCGCGGTTACCGCGAACACCGTGCGCGCATTGCTGGTCGATCGGCGTTCATTCTGGACCGGCATCGGCGGCTACTGGATCTGTGGGCCGCTGGCGCAGCAGCTGAACCTGCCGCAAGAAGCGGGTCTGCTGGTCCAGCGTATTGCGCGCGATTCGCCGGCCGCGCAGTTGCGGCTGCAGGCCGGCAGCACCGTCGCGAAGATCGGCGATGAGCACTTCGTCGTTGGCGGCGACGTCATCCTGGCGGCACAGGGCGTGGTCCTGTCGGGCCCCGATGATTACGCGCGCATGCAGGCCGAGCTGGCCAGGCTGCGGGCCGGCGACACGCTGCGGATGACGGTGCTGCGCGGCGGCCGGCAGATCGAGCTGACGACAGCGGTCAAACGCTGACGGCGCGCTCATCGCC
>JBFINI010000471.1:0-2781 GCA_041611275.1 Burkholderiaceae bacterium | reverse complement strand
CCGTGGCACTGCTTGAATTTCTTGCCGCTGCCGCATGGGCAAGGATCATTGCGACCGATCTTCGCTTCGCGGCGGATCGGCTCCTTGACGCGATCGTGCTCGAATTGCACGTCGCGCCAGTATTCGCGCAGGTCGTAGGCGGCGATCAGCGCATCGGCGACCAGATCGTCGCGCGCCTCGGCTGAGGCTTGCGCTTCGTTGGCCTCGCCGGCCTCATCGTCCGGCACCAGCGCGACGATCGCTTCGAGCGATTCGTCGACCAGGCCTGCGCCTTCTTCGTCGTCCTCGGCCGTTGCCCAGTCCTCCTGCGTCATCTGTACGGCATGCAGGAAGCCGCGCGCCCAGAGTTCGCCGTAGGCCGGCACGCGCGGAATCTCGCCGGCCTCGACCATCTGCCGGGTGACCTCGGAGTTCTCATCCCACTCGATCAGGAACGGCACGTAGGCGCGCGGATCGTCGAGCCGGTCGACCGGCGCGTTCAGCGCCTTGGCAATCTGATTGTTCCGCCGCATCAGCAGGGCAAAGAAGCGTTGCGCGGTGGCCGCATCGGGAAACGCCGGCTCGGCATCGCCGAAGATTGCCGGCACATAAGCGCTCGGCAGCACGACGCGCGGCGCGCAGATCAGCCCGGCCAGAAAACCGTCAAGCTGCTCGAGGTCCATCGTCGTTTCCGGCGCCCAGTCGGCGGCGAGCAACGCACCGAGCTCGTCGAAATCGTCGTCCGAAAGCGGCGTCTGTAATGCGGTGGGATCGGCGGCGGTCGATGCCATGGCGATTCGCTGCACTCTTTCGCGCATCCTAACGCCGGCTGACGGCGCGTCAGTCGATGTCCGGCGCGTGCTTGCGGGAGGCGGCGTCGACCAGGTGCACGATCGAGCGGTAGGCAATGCCCGAGTGCTGTGCCAGCCCGATCTCGCAGGTGCGCGAGCTGCTGTAACCCTCGCGGCAAGCGGCGGACAGCGAAGCGCGCAGGTCGCGCAGTGCGTGCGCGTTCAGCTCGGGCCTGCTCCAGCCTTTATCGCCCGCCCAGCCGCAGCAGCCGATGCGCTCGGGCTGCTGGACTTCGCGCGCGCAGGTGGCGGCGACCGCGCGCAGCGTCGTCTCGAGCCCCTGCTTGCGCACGCTGCATACGGGGTGTACGGCGACGGTCGTCTCGAGGGGTGTGATGGTCACCCGCGGCAGGACGAGCTGCAGCAGTGCTTCGCTGATGTCGAGCACGTTCAGCCGGCCGTTGAGAAACTGCTTCATCCGGTAGGCGCAGGGGCTGGTGTCGAAGACGATCGGCCATCGGCCGCTGTCGCTCGCTGCGCGCAGCGCCGATTCGAGTTCGGCCGATTTCGCATCGGCGAGATCGAGCAGGCCCTTGCTTTCGAAGGGCTGGCCGCAGCACAGGCTGCCCATCTTTTTCGGGTAGAGCGGGGCGAAGCCGGCGCGGCGGAGCAGGCGATCGGTGACCGTCGGCACGTCGTCGTGCACCGACTCGCCGCGCGCCGGGCCCATCGTGCGCGCGGCACAGCTCGGGAAGTAGACGATCGGCTCGAACGGTGGGTCGGTCTCTGGTGCGCGCTTCGGCGCGACAAAGCGCGCCGAGCGCGGCAGATGCGGCGTCCACGGCGGTATGCGATCGCCCGACACCCGGCGCAGGCTCCTGCAAACGGCGCCCATCATCGACGTGCCCAGGCCGGCGTGTAACAGGTCGGCAGCGGCGAGGCCGGCCCGCACGCCGCGCGTGGCGGCGCCGTAATTCGCAGCGACCGTGCGGCCGACGCGCCGGGCCAGTGCACCGAGGGCCGCGCCCCGCTGCGTCTTGATCAGCTTGCCAGTCTCGATACCGACCGGACAGGCGGTCGCGCACAGGCCGCAGCCAGCGCAGGTGTCGACGGCGGCGTAGCCATAGACCGTGCGCAGAACGCGGGTGTCGTGGCCATCGCGTTGTTGCCGAGCAATCTCGCGCCAGCTGACGATTCGCTGCCGCGGCGTGAACGTCAGCCCGGCCGACGGGCACTGCGGCTCGCAGAAGCCGCATTCGATGCATTTATCGACCAGCGCATGGGCGGCCGGCAGCGGCTTGAGGTCCTTGACATGCGCCTGCGCGTCATCGTTGAGGATCACGCCGGGATTGAGCCAGCCGTCCGGATCGAACAGCCGCTTGATCTCGTGCATCAGTGCCACCCCGTCGGCGCCCCATTCGAGCTCGAGGAATGGCGCCATGTTGCGGCCAGTGCCGTGTTCGGCCTTCAGCGCGCCGTCGTACTTGTTCACCACCAGTTGCGCCACCGCGTCCATGAAGCGCGCATAGCGCTGCACCTCTGCCGCCGAGCTGAAATCCTGCGTGAAGACGAAATGAAGATTGCCTTCGAGCGCATGGCCGAAGATGATCGCCTCGCGATAGCCGTGCGCATGCAACAGCTGCTGCAGGTCGAGCGTGGCCTGCGCCAGCCGCTCGACCGGGAAGGCCACGTCCTCGATGATGACGGTGGTTCCGGTGGCGCGCCGGCTGCCGACCGATGGGAAGGTGCCCTTGCGCACCTTCCACAGGGCCGCGCATTCGGCTGGGTCATCGGTGAAGGTGATCGGCGTCGCGGTGGCGATGCCGGCCAGCGCGGCCAGCGCCGCGGCCCGATGGGCGACGAGCGCTTCGCGGTCGGCGCCGCGCACCTCGACCAGCAGTGCGGCGGCGTCCTCGCCGAGCCCGGCCACGGCCCTCGGCACGCCTGCCTGCAGCTCGACGCTGGCCAGCGCAGCGCGGTCCATCAGCTCGACCGCCGCCACCGGCGTTGG
>JBFINI010000470.1:0-2784 GCA_041611275.1 Burkholderiaceae bacterium | reverse complement strand
CGCCGAGCATTCGATATGCCAGCCGGGCCGGCCCGGCCCCCACTTCGACGGCCATTGCGGCTCGCCCGGCTTGGCGTGCTTCCACAGCACGAAATCGAGCGGATCGCGCTTGCCAGCATCGACCGCGACCCGTTCACCGGCGCGCAGGTCGTCGAGCGACTTGCCCGACAACTTGCCGTAGCCGGGAAAGCGGCGCACGGCGAAGTTCACGTCGCCGTCGGCCTCGCCCTGGTAAGCAAGGTCTTTCTGCTCGAGCAGCTCGATCAGGCCAAGCATCTGCGGCACGTACTGGGTGGCGCGCGGCTCCGCATCTGGACGTTCGATGCCGAGTGCGTCGAAATCCTGGTGCATGTAGCGGATCTGCTCCGCCGTCAGTTCCGCCGGCGTGATGCCACGCTCGGCGGCACGCTTGATGATCTTGTCGTCGATGTCGGTGATGTTGCGGACGTAAGTCACGCGCAGCCCGCGCACGCGCAACCACCGCACGACGACGTCGAAGGTCATCATCAGCCGCGCGTGACCGAGATGGCAGAAATCGTAGGTGGTCATGCCGCACACGTATAGGCGCACATGGCCGGACTCGATCGGCGCCAGCGGCAGGCGGGAACGCGTCAGCGTGTTGTAGACGGTGATCGTCATGCGGGGCAACTCCGGCAATTCGTCTAAGGCGGCCGCGGAGGCAGGCAGGTGCCGCGGCAACCGGTCAGGCGCGGTGTGACGGCTGGGGTCGACAGCGGCGGACGAACATGTCGGGGCGTGGCTACACGTAACGCGTTGATAAGATGCGGCCGGAGTATATCGCCCGCTGTCGGATCGCCGCCGCTTTCGTGACTCGTTGCCTGTTTGCCATCGCCTGTGCGGCCTGCCTGGCCGCACTGCCTGCCGCCGCGCAGCGCCCTGCCGCACCGAGCCCGGCGGCCGAGATCGGCACGCTGATGAAGGCCGGCAAGAACGATGAGGCCCTGCAGCGTGCCGAAGCGCGACTGAAGGACAATCCGCGTGATGCGCAGGTCCGTTTCATGCGCGGCGTGATCCTGACCGAACAGGGCAAGACGATCGAGGCTTCGGCGGTGTTCGAGGCGCTGATCCAGGAGTTTCCGGAGCTGCCGGAGCCGTACAACAACCTGGCGGTGCTGCACGCGGCGCAGGGGCGCTACGAGTCGGCCTACCGACTGCTGCAGCAATCGCTGACCGCGCAGCCGAACTATCTGACCGCTTATGAGAACCTCGGCGATCTGCACCTGTCGATGGCCGAACAGGCATACGGCAAGGCGCTGGCACTCGATGCCAGCCAGCGCACCGCCAAAGCCAAGCTGGAGCTCGCGCGCGAACTGAATGCGCGGATCCGCGCTGTGCGCTGATCGTTCAACTTCTTTCTGAGAGGACATTGATGATGCAAGGTTCGCTGTCACGAAGCTTCCGCGCTTTGGTCACCGTGGGGTTCGTCACTCTGGCGGCAACGGCCGCGCTGGCACAGGACAAGCCGGCCGCGGCGGTCAAGGTCATGCTGGCCACCAGCGCCGGCGACATCACGCTGCAACTGGACGCTGAAAAGGCGCCGAAGTCGGTCGCCAACTTTGTCGACTACGTCAAGAGCGGCCACTACGATGGCACGGTGTTCCATCGTGTCATCGACGGCTTCATGATCCAGGGCGGCGGATTCACCCCGGAGCTGACGCAGAAACCCACCAAGTCGCCGATCCCGCTCGAATCGCGCAACGGGTTGAAGAACGAACGCGGCACGATCGCCATGGCACGCACCTCAGTGCCGGATTCGGCGACGGCGCAGTTCTTCATCAATGTGAAGGACAATTCGATGCTCGACTATCCGAATCCGGACGGCAACGGCTACGCGGTGTTCGGCAAGGTGGTCGGCGGGATGGACGTGGTCGACAAGATTCGCGCGGTGGAAACCGGCCGTGTCGGACCGCACCAGAACGTTCCGCTCAAGCCGGTGCTGATCCGCTCGGCGACGATCGTCAAGTAACCCTTCTTGGAGGAGCAGCGATGGATGTTCGACTGCACACCAGCTTCGGCCCGATCACGATCAACCTCGATGCCGGCAAGGCACCGAAGACGGTCGCCAATTTCCTCGATTACGTGAAGAACGGCCACTATGACGGCACGATCTTTCATCGCGTCATCAACGGCTTCATGATCCAGGGCGGCGGCTTTGCGCCCGGCATGAAGCAGAAGGCCGCCGGCGAGCCGATCGAGAACGAGGCCAACAACGGCCTGCGCAACGACTCGTACACGGTCGCCATGGCGCGCACGTCCGATCCGCATTCGGCCAGCGCGCAGTTCTTCATTAATGTCGCCGACAACGCCTTCCTCAACCACACGGCACCGACACCGCAGGGTTGGGGTTACTGTGTTTTCGGACGCGTGACCGAAGGCACCGACGTGGTTGACAAGATCAAGGGGGTGGCCACCGGACGTCAAGGCATGCACCAGGACGTGCCCGAGGACGATGTGATGATCGAAAGGGCCGAGGTGATCGGCAAGTAGCGGCAGCATTGCCACCGCCGATGGCGGGAGCAGCCTCTGATGCGCCGCCGGCGCTGATCGCCGGCCTCGAGCGCGTGATCCTGCAGGACCCGCTTTTCATCTCCGACCTGCACCTGAACGCCGGCCAGCCGCGCACGCTGGCCCGCTTCCTGCATTTTTGCGTCGACGAAGCGCCAGCGCACGCCGAACTGCTGATCCTCGGCGATCTGTTTGAATACTGGATCGGCGACGACACGCTCGACGATCCGGCCGACACTGTCTCCCGCGCGGTGGCGG
>JBFINI010000469.1:0-2808 GCA_041611275.1 Burkholderiaceae bacterium | reverse complement strand
GTATGGCTCATGTCTTCCTCCAACATGGCAAGCAATTCGAGCCCGCGGTTGAGCAACTCGCCGTTGGTCATGTAGTCTAGGTATGAATCGTTTGGTCTTATTACCCATTACAGTCGACACGGGTCGCGTCACGGTCAGTGCTCACCTCAATTCCAACGGAGAATCCTCATGACCATCAATAAGGACGACAAGCCTCGACTGCGCGCTCGGCCCAACGGACGACGCAAGATCCTGAAAACGTCACTCGCGGGCGCCGCCGTCCTCGCCGCGCCACGCCTGCTGATCGGCGATGCACACGCTGCCGGCAAGCACATGAACCTGGACGCATTCAAGGCCGCGAAGATCGACTGGCGCATGGCCGCGGGCGAGAAGATCACCGTCGGCGTGATCCCCGCCGGCTACTTCAACAACTTAGAAGCGGTGCTTGAGGACTTCAAGACGCTCACGGGAGTGGATGTGCGCCTCGAAATGACGCCGCCCGGGCAGATCCGCCAGAAAGCAGTGCTCGACCTGTCGAGCAAGACGGGTACCTGGGCGTCGCACGCCGCCGATCCGATGTACTACATGCTCTACGTCGCCAACGGCTGGATCGAGCCCATCGACAACTATCTGGGCGACGCCAAGCTGACCGACAACGCCTGGTTCAAGTTCGACGACATCCAGCCCGGGCACCGCGGCGCCACGTCAGTGAGCAACCGGCCCTACGCCATTCCGTTCGACGGCGAGGCCACAATCCAGATCTACCGCAAGGACGTCTACGACGCCAAGGGGCTCAAGCCCGCGGACACGCTCGATCAGTACGCCGCCAATGCCAAGGCGGTGCATGACCCGGCCAACCGGCTGTGGGGCTGCGCGCTGCGCGGCTTCCGCGGCGCGGGGCAGAACATGTACATCTACCCGTCGCTGTTCCGCGCCTACGGCGGCAAATGGTTCGACGGCAAGCGCGTGGTGGTCGACTCGCGCGAAGCGCTCGCGGCGCTCGAGTACTACGTCAGCCTGTTAAACAACTACGCGCCCGCGGGCGTGGAGAACTGGAACTGGCCCGACATCGCCGATGCCTTCAGCCAGGGCACGCTGGGCTCGTACATCGACGCGCACGGCAGCGCGGCGGTAGTTGCCAACCCCGAAAAGTCGAAAGTGGTCGGCAAGATCGGTTTCGCACGCTGGCCGAAGGGCCCGTCGGGCAAGCGCGTGACCTCGATCTGGAACTGGAGCTTCCCGATCAACGCGGCGCTCAGCGCCAAGCAGAAGCAGGCGACGTGGCTGTTCGCGCAGTGGGCGGGCTCGCGCGAGGTGCAGATCGCGACCTCGTACGGGTTCCAGGGGGCCTACAAGCGCACCGGCGCCGTTCGCACATCGCTGTGGAACGACGCGAAATTCCTCGCGCTGATGAGCAACTACGGCCACAACTACGTGGAGGCGGCGACCCAGTCCTTCGACCAGGACACCGATCCTGATTGGCGCCCGCGGCTGCCGCAGTGGCCTGCGGTCGGCGACACCATGGCCACCGCGATCCAGTCGGCGCTGGTCGGGCAGTCCAAACCCAAGGAAGCGCTGGCCGACGCGCAGAAGAAGATCGACAAGATCCTCGGCATCTAGCCGTTCGCGTCGTTGGGGGCAAGGTGGGCGGGATCCACGCGGGGGAGGGGCGTTTTGCGCTACTGCTCACCGCGCCGGGACTGCTCGTCCTGCTTTTGACGACGACCTTCCCGCTGCTGTACCTGGTCTGGAGCTCGTTCCAGACCATCAACCTGGCGATGCCGTTCATGGACGGCTTCGCCGCGGCCGACAATTACGTGCAGATGTGGGGTGACGCGCGCTTCTGGCACGCGATCCGCCTGACCGTGATCTACGCCGGCTCCAGCGTGGCGCTGCAGATCCTGATCGGTCTCGGGCTCGCGCTGCTGGTGATGCAGATCCCGGCCGGGCAGTGGATCTTCCGCATCCTCGCCATCCTGCCAATTGTGCTGGCGCCGGTCGTGGTGGGCCTGTTCTGGCGCACCCTGATGCTGTCGCCGAACTTCGGGCTCGTTGACTACTTTGTGCAATGGTTCGGCTTCGAGCAGGTGAACTGGCTCGGTGCGCCGACCCCGGCGCTGGTGTCGGTGATCGTGATCCACACCTGGCAGTGGACGCCGTTCGCCTTCCTCGTGCTGCTTGCGAGCCTCGCCGCGCTGCCGCCGGACGTGTACGAGGCGGCGCGCATCGACCGCGCCAACGCCTTGCAGCGCTTCTGGCACATCACGCTGCCGCTGCTGCGGCCCGCGATCGTGATCGTCGTCATCATGCGCCTGATGATCGCGCTGTCGGCCTTCGCCGCCATCTTCGCCGCTACCGGCGGCGGCCCCGGCACGGCGACCGAGATCCTGAACCTTTATGCGTTCAAGATGTCGTTCGTCGAGCTCAACTTCGGCTACGGCTCTGCGCTCGCCGTCTCGCTGCTGCTGATCACGATGGTGGTTTCGGGCGTGCTGTTCTACCTGCGCACGCCGCGACGCAAGGAGGCAGCGGCATGAACGTGCACCGCCGTGCCCGCTTGGTACGCACCGTCGGCCTGATGACGCTCGCGAGCGTGCTGCTGTTCGTGTGGGTGTTGCCGCTCGTCTGGGCGGTGGTGGTGTCGCTCAAGTCGGAGCGCGAGGTGCTCGCCTACCCGCCGAGCGTGGTGTTCGAGCCGACCTGGGCGAACTACGTCGACGCCCTGTTCGGCGCGTTCTCGATCCTGAACAGCCTTACTACCAGTTTCATTGTGGCGGGCTCGACGACCGCGCTCACCATCGTGCTGGCGGTGCCGGCGGCCTACGCCTT